>CBIHPC010000058.1:0-25968 GCA_966211305.1 uncultured Niastella sp. | reverse complement strand
CCCTGTTTGGTTTCATAATTATTTACCACCGCAGCGGTTGGCGACAGCACGGTTTTTCCACCCACACCTAACGGCGCAAACGTATTCCATTGATTACCGCCGCTGGTATTCTCCCTGAAGAATATTCGTTCTGTATTCCGTTCACCGGTATATAGAAAAAGATCGGCATAACTGTTCTTTGGGTTCGAAGCGGTTTTATACAGTTCATACACGCCAAGGTCGATCACTTTTTTAGCTGCCTCTTTTGCCGTTTCATATTTTTTATAGAACAGGGCAAGCCGGCAGATCAATGACCAGCAGGCGCCCGCAGTAATTCTTTTAAGATCGGCATTATTATAGGTAACGGGCAGGTTATTGGCGCAGTCGGTGAGCTCGGTTACAATAAAGTTGTATACATCGGCTTCCTTATTTCTTTCGAGATAACTGCCCGCCGGCGTTACCGATGTGGTTATAATGGGAATACCGCCAAAGAACATCAGCAGTTCCAGATGATAATACGCCCGCAGCGCTTTTGCTTCATATTTATAGCGGGCTTTCAGTGTTTCATCCATAAAGCAGCGGTCAACATTTTCAAGGAAACGGCAGGCGCGGCGGATATCTTTAAAATCATCTTCCCAAATACCGGCGCCTACATCCCATGTGGGGTTATGGATGCCTTTCACATACGACTCGTAATCGCCGCGGGTGCTTTGACGGGCAACGGCTTCATCGCTTAATGCCGACAGGAACATCAACTGCCGGCCCGAGGACCCATCGGGAATTCCTACATATACTGAATTGAGCGCATTGGTAGCATCGGCAGAAGTGTTCCACCATTCTTCATCCGAAATACTGGTGGGGTGATCGTGCTCAAGATATTTACTGCAGCCGGAAAGCATGATAGCGCCGGCAGCAAACGATATAATAAATGTTGTGTATTTCATGTTGTGGCGAATTAAAATTGAATGTTACACCCTACTGTATAGGTTTTCATAATACCATAGGTCCATTGGTTACCGCGGCTTTCAGGATCGGTCAATTTAAGACCGGTGAACGTGAACGGGTTCTGCGCATTGAAGTACAGGCGCATGGTGTTGATACCCGTACGTTTTATTAAGCTGGAAGTAAGTTCCCACCCAAGCTGAATATATTTCACCCGCAGGTAGGCGCCGTTCTGAAACCAGAAATCTGAGGGCAACTTATTATTCGCCGGTGCGGTTGACAAACGGGGAAAACGGGCACCGGTACGTTCGGGTGTCCAGTACCGCGATGCATAATATTGTGTGGGCACACCGCCGTCTTTGCTGAGGTCGAGCGGCAGCGCAAACATATCGAGCAATACCGCATCGCTTTTACCGGTGCCCTGTAATAAAAATTCAAGATCGAACTTTTTAACCGATACCCTGAAATTGGAGAAGTAATTCAATTGCGGAACCGGGCGACCGATGAGCGTTTGATCTTTTGCGTTGATCTCCCCATCGCCGCTCAGATCGATGTATTTGATATCCCCGGGCGCTGCATTGGGCAGAACCGGCACCACCGCTTTGCCCGTATTGTCGAAATCACCTGCCTGTAAAAGGCCATCGGTTTTATAACCATACAAACTGCCAATACTGTTGCCAACCTGGTCAATAGTAGTGCCCGTCGAATTTATATATGGTCCTGCCACCAGGTTCATTATTGTATTGGTGTTATACGAAACACCGGGCCGAACCGAGATGTTAACATTCTTACCGGCATTGGCATTGTAGTTCATCGACAGCTCCCAGCCTTTGTTCTTCACCTTACCTGCATTCACCGGCACTTCGCCTTCAAAACCGCCAACGAGCGGCAGCGACGGGTTGAGAATGATATCGTTGGTTATTTTGTCGTAATAATCGAAGGTCAGTTCCAGTTTGCCGTTATACAAACCGATATCGGCGCCGGCATCCAGCATATGCACGGTTTCCCAGGTAATGTAAGGGTTGCCATACGTTGCCTCTACCCCGTTTGAAGCACTGATCAGCGTCTGGTATTTGTATAAACCTATATTCTCATTACCGAGGTAACCGTAAGAGCCTCTCAGTTTGAGGTTACTGATAAACCCAACATCTTCCAGGAAGTGCTCATTATGCAGGTTCCAGCCAACGGCAACCGAAGGAAAAAATCCAAAGCGGTTATCGGCACTGAACCGCGAAGAACCGTCTGTTCGTACCGTTCCTTCAATTAAATATTTATTCCGGTAAGAATAGTTCAGTTTGGCATAACCTGAGATCAGGGACGAAACATCCCAATCCCCCGAATTGGTTTCTTCCTGTGAATACCCGGCCATGGCAAAGATCATATGATCGCCTATGTTAAGTGTATAATCTGCATTGGCGCCGAGGTAATAATAAGTACCGCGGGCAGAAGATACAGCCCGCTGCATCGACCAGGTTTGTAATAACTGGCCGGTATAATAATCAAAAAAGTTATAGGTGTTGCGGGTATCGCGGCTGATATCGCTGTTCAACCTGAAGCTGAACTGGCCGCGCAGGTTCAAACCCGGCATAACCCGCCATTTCGGTTGCAGGTTGATACTGGTTTGCCCGCTTTCGAATTTTCGTTGCCCGCCCCTTTCAGCATAGGCTACCGGGTTTACGATATCGACATAACGGCCATATACCATACGTCCGTTCACTTCGGGATATTTTGGCAAAATGGTAGGCGGTACGCGGTAGATGTCTTCCAGCAGGCGGTTACCATTATTTCCCGCAGTACGGTTGGGCGTAAGCGTATTCCGTTTAATAGCCAGCATATCGAGGTTCACCACAAAGTTCTTACTAAGCGTTACGGAGGTATTGGCCCTGATATTGAAGCGGGAAGTATTGTTGACCGGCAGCATGCCCTTCTGGTATAAATAGTTGCCCGATAAAGCAAAACGCGCAACGCTATTACCGCCGCTTACCGAAATGGTATGGCTTGTTATAGGCGCCCGCTGATCGATCACTTCATCGATCCAGTTGGTATTGGGATACCTCACCGGGTCAACTTTTTCAATGGTCTTTATTATATCGCTGTCGGAAAAGGATGGTTGTTTACCTGCATTGACCTGGGCTTCGTTGTACATACGCATATACGCAGGCGCATCAACCACTTTTGGCAAACAGCCCGGCGTTTGAATGCCAACATAACCATCGTAGGTAAGCCCTACCTTGCCGGCAATGCCCCGCTTTGTTGTAACGACAATTACGCCATTGGCAGCCCTGGCGCCGTAAATGGCCGCTGCCGCCGCATCTTTCAACACTGTAACGCTTTGAACCGTCACCGGGTCAATGTGGTTCATATCCATCGGAATGCCGTCAACCAACACCAGCGGGTTCGAATTACCCAGTGTACTGATACCTCTGATCTTTATGGTGGCGGCATCCCCGCCGGGCAGGCCCGAGTTTTGGGTGACCTGCAAACCCGTTACACCGCCCTGTAAACTTTGCGACAAGGTAGTGATGGGTTTTCCCCTGATATTCGATTCAACATTGAGCTGGGCAACCGAACTGGCAATATGTTTCTTTTTTTGTTCCGACAAACCAACCACAACGATCTGCTCGAGGTCGGCCACTTCTTCCTTCATGGAGATATTAAGGGCGTTTTCGCTTTTCGAAACCGTGAATTCAGTAGACTTATAACTCACCCTCGAAAAAACGAGCACATCGTATCTGCCGGCCTTTATATTGAAGTAACCATCCGCATCGGTTGTAGTGCTTATGGAAGTCCCCTTAACTGTAACCGTAACACCGGATAATGCAACCGGCGGTTCATGGGTATCGTACACCCGGCCTCTGATACTCAATAAAGAATCCCTGCGCGTAGCAGCAACCGTTGGTTCTTCCCTTGGGGTAATAACGATCTGGCGGCCGTTGATGGCCCAGGTGAGCCCGGTTTCATTAAGCGCCTGTTTCAGCACATCGGCCACAGGAACGTTTTTTACATTTATATGCACCGTTCTGCTCGTTTCCTTCTTCAGGAGTTTGTCGCGGTAAAAGATCAGGTAGCCGGTTTGTTTTTGTATTTCTTCAAATAATTCGGGTAAGGTGGCATTGCGCAGGTTAAGGTTCACTTTGGTATTCTGCGACCAGGTTTTTGCCGAAACGCTCAGCATACCAATAAACAATAAAAAAACGGTGAACCTGATCTTTAAAAACAGCAGTTTTTTTTGTCCCCTGCCGGGACAGGTACAGCAAGTCAATTTCATACATTAGCGGTTAGTTTAACAATTGGTTGGTTTTTTATTTTCTTATTACCAGTTTCTGTTCTTTTGGTAAATACAGATAGGAAGTGCCAAGGCACACCAGGTTCATAATGTCTTCGATGTTGTTTTGCAGGTCGAGCCGGCCCGAGAAAGTTTCATCGCTATGAACAAGATCGCTGGTATTTATATTTACATTGTAATACCGCGAAATGCGTTTTACGATCTGCACCAATGGCGCCTGCCTGAAGATAAGGTAACCGTCTTTCCACGACACATACTCATCGGTTTTAACAGTTGTGACTGCAATACGGCCTGCACCGATTTGAAAGCTGGCCATATTACCGGGAGTGAGTTTTGTTGCAGGCGTACCCACCGCGCCGTTGGCGTTTAAGGCCACACTGCCCTTTACAAGCACTACGTTGCTGAATTCATCGTCTTCATAAGCGCTTACATTGAAGCCGGTGCCCAACACATTTACCGTTAGGTCTTTTGTTCGAACCGTAAAGGGCCTGCCGGCGTTGTGTTTTACATCAAAATAAGCTTCACCGGTAAGCGCTATCGTTCTTTCATTACCGGTAAATGCGGTAGGGTACTTCAATGAAGAAGCGGTATTCAGCCATACGAGGGTGCCATCGGCCAATGTTAGCTGAACACTTTTGATTCCCCGCGGAACGGTCAATGTATGCCAGGTTACTTCGGTGGTGTTGCCGGCCGATGTATCGTAGGCAACGCGGTTGCCGGACATTTCGGCGAGGTTGAGATCTTCTATTACCGCTCCGTCTACCGTATTGCCAAGCGGCATTTCCTTTCCGCCTGACAGTGTGATGTATGCGCCCGTTCTTTTTGTTGCAGCGGCTGATGCAGGCGGATCTGTTTTTCCGCTTGCAACATATTTTGCAGGGCCCTTATGCAGCAAGAAAACCCAGCCGGCGCCCAAAGCAAGTATAAGGATGGCGGCAGCGGTAACTTTAACATACCAACGGGTGTATATTCTCCTGACCGGCGGTTGAATGGATTGTATCAAACGCTCCCGCAGCCTGTTGCTGACACCGGCCGGCGCCTGCGCATTCGTTTGCATAGCTTCATTGAACTCAGCCTGCAACTGTTGTAAAAGTACCCGGTTGGCGCCATCCTGTTGAAGCCAGTTCATCAAAGCTTCCACCTGTTCGGGTGTGCAGTTATTTTTAAGGTAATCAGCTAAAAGCTGGTCGTGGTATTTGTTCGTATCCGGCATAATGCAAGGCTGTGTTATATATAATATCCCGATGTGCGGGTGAAGGGTGGGTTACCTGATAAAAATAGTGGAGATCTCCGATGTGAGCATTAACAAAAGAACAAAGGCAGCCGGATCATCGCCATATTGTTCGAAGTGCCCGCGGATCTGTTTCATGGCCAGTACCATGTGTTCCTTCACCGTGTTGCGTGAGATACCTAATTCATTTGCAACCTGTTCATAGCTTCTTCCTTCTTCGCGGCAAAGCCTGAAAACCTTTTGGCGCTGGGGCGACAGATTATTGATGGCAGCCTGTAAAATTTCTTCATACTGCTGCCATAAAATTTTCAGGTCGGCGTCTGCAACCGATTGCGTAAACTGCTGCATAACCTGCAGGCGCAGCGCTTCATCGACCGAGATCTTTTTTAATAATTTAAAAACGCTGTTGCGGCAGATCTTATAGAGGTAGGCTTTAAAGGAAAGTGAGGGATCGATGCGTTCCCTGATCTCCCAGATCTTCAGGAAAACGTCCTGCAAAACATCTTCGGTGATGGCAGGTGATTTAACAAAGCGAAGTACATAATGGTAAAGCGCGGAATGGTAATGATTGTACAGTTGAAGGAATGCATCGCTGTCACCCCTTTGCAACCGTTGTATTACACTTTGTTCGTTATATGTACCGGAAGTTGTAGACACTTTAATCAGCGCCTAAAATAAGTATTTTGGGGGAAATGAAGATCACATTGTATCCCCATCCAGGTGCCGGTTAAGGTATTTGGCTGTTGCAGATATTTTATCCTTCAATAATTTTTCAACTGTGCCTGTGAAAACCAGTTCACCACCATATTTACCTGCACCAGTACCTATATCAATGATCCAGTCGGCCTGTGAAATTATATCGAGGTTATGCTCGATAACGATCAGCGTATTGCCGTGATCTACCAGTTTATTCAGAATGGCCATCAGCCTTTCCGTATCCGACGGATGCAAACCCGTACTTGGTTCGTCCAGTACAATGATGTTATTTTTCGATTGCAATTCCCTGGTCAATTTTAGCCGCTGCCGCTCGCCGCCGGAAAAAGTACTAAGCCGCTGTCCCAACGTCATATAGCTTAACCCTAACTCCGTTAGCTGCTTAAAATGCGTCAACAGTTCCCGCTCCCTGAAAAAGTTCCCGGCTTCTTCAACTGTCAGGTTCAAAACCTCCGCAATGTTTTTCCCATTGAATTTATATTTTAATACGTCCGGATTGAATCCGCTGCCATGGCATTCCTCACACGGTTGTTCGATATCATCCATAAACGCCAGATCGATCTTTTCAATACCGAGCCCTTTGCAATTGGGACAGGCGCCCAGGCTGTTATTGCTGAACAACTGAACACTTGTTTTATTGGTTTCGGCAAATAACTTCCTGATCTTATCTGAAATCCCGAGATAGGTCAATAACGTAGCTCTTGAATGACCGGTGATCGCCGATTGATCGATGATATTCACCCCGGGAAACTGAACAGGCAACACTTTGCTTATCAGGGTGCTTTTTCCTGAGCCGGCAACACCGGTTACCACACACAAGACGTTTAGCGGAATGTTTACCGTAATATCTTTAAGGTTATACAGGTTGGCATTTTCTATTTTGATTGAACCGGTTGTTTTACGAGGGGCTGTATTATACGTTCGCTTTTTAGAAAAATAAGTGCCCGTTTTTCCTTTCGATGTCTTCAGATCATCAAACGTTCCTTCATATACGATCTCGCCCCCATGAATGCCCGATAAGGGGCCCATATCTACAATATGGTCTGCAATCTTTATCAGGTCGGGGTCATGCTCTACTATGAGCACCGTATTCCCCTTTTCCTTTATTTGTTTAATGATCTGCGAAATATTATCCAGGTCCCGGGCATGTAAACCGATACTGGGTTCATCAAAAATGTACAACAGGTCCTCGAGGCTGTTGCCCAAATGTTTTACCATCTTGATGCGTTGCGACTCGCCGCCCGACAGCGTATTGGTAGCACGGCTCAGCGTCAGGTATTGAAGCCCGATAGTAATTACATTAACCAGCTTCTTTTTAAGTTCATTTAATATGGTCTCATACTGCGTGGAGGAAAGCGATTGTATAAACGACAGCAGTTCGTTAACGGATAATGCTGTACAGTCGGCGATATCTTTCCCGTTTATCTTACATGAAAGCACTTTTTTGTTAAGCCTTTTTCCTTTGCATTCGGGGCATATTACCGATACAATTATTTTCTGCAGGTCTTTCTTTCTTAAATTATGCTCTTTTGATTCCTTTTTGAGAAAATCGTTTTCGATGCGGGGCAGCAGCCCGATGTATTTCATCGTTTTGCCCCATGAACGGTCGGGGTTCGCCGGCTTATGTTCCGCTGCATTAAGCAGCATGTCCCATTCCTTTTTAGTATAGTGCTTAAGCTTTTTATCACAATCGAAATAACCCGATCTGGCATACCTGATCCACCGGTATCCACCGGGTTGAAATGTAGGAAACAGGATGGCCCCTTCATTCAATGATCTGTTCTTATCAAGAAGCTTATCAAGATCAATGGTGCTGGTAAAGCCAAGCCCTTCGCATACCGGGCACATGCCCTGCGGATGATTGAAAGAAAAAATGTTCGAGTACCCCACAAAAGGTTTACCTATTCTTGAGAACAACAATCTTAATGAAGCATAGATATCAGTAGCGGTGCCAACCGTAGAACGCGCATTTCCGCCGAGCCTTTTCTGGTTGATGATAACCGGCACATTGAGGTGTTCGATCTTATCAACATCTGCGATCCCGAACTGGTGCAACCGGTTGCGTACAAAACTATTTTGCGTTTCGTTTATCTGACGTTGCGCTTCCGCCCCAATTGTTTCAAATACCAATGACGACTTTCCTGAACCCGAAACACCGGTAAAAACCGTTATCTGGTTCTTCGGAATTTCCAGTGAAATATTTTTCAGGTTATTCTGGCGGGCACCGGTTATTTTGATAGTTCTCATATCGCATATGTTTAATAGTATTAATATTTCGTGCGTTACTCCCGGTTCGCATTTTATGCAATACGTGTTCCATACGAATACTGTACAATGCTTTTTGTTTTTGGGCCCAACATGAAAAAACAAACAGTTGTTGGTTTAAAAAGCGTTTTCAACATCGATCAAATAAGCGCCGGCCTTTTAACCGGTTACAGACAGGAAATATTACAGGAAAACCACTAATTAATAGTTTCTTTTACACTTTAACTGCCTGCATGCTGTAATTTTTGAATGTGTTTTATAATTTTGCGGAATTATGGATAGAAAGGTAATATTCAATTTTAAGCAGCACATCGAGACGAAGCAGGAAGATATTTGTATCTTTTTGCCCATTGAGGAGATACCGAAGCAAGGTCATAGTGTCAGTTTCAATTACAAACTAGCTGAAGACCTCGACAATACGACATGCGTGGCTTCAGAGATCAGGTACAATTACTTTAAAGGTGGGTTAGATTGTATTGTTGTGTATTTAAAAGCAGCAGAAGTAAGGGAATTCGCCTGAAGAACGGCTGAATAGCCTTCAAGTAGCCCGAAATATTCTTAAAAACGATTGCAGGTTGTCAATGGATATTATTCCTGGCAACCTGCTGTTTTTTTTATGTACCCTGCTGTTCTTTTATAGCGAACCATGTGGTGTGAAGCCTTCGATGAGCTTACGCCAATCCTTTCTGAAAAGCATATTTCACCAGGCCCGCCACGTTCTTCACGCCCAGTTTGGCTATGAGGTTCTTGCGATGGGTATTGACGGTGTACTGGCTGATGAAAAGTTTATCAGCTATCTCGGGCGTGGTAAATTCGGCCGCTATGTATTTAAGTATTTCTTTTTCACGTTTGCTGAGCGCGGGCTCATTGCTTTTTTCCGCACCGGGATTGAAAACGCTGTTGGTGTATTTTTCCATGATCTCTTTTGAAAAGTAATTACTGCCACCGTGAATGGAATGAATGGCCTTCAGTAATTCGCTCTTCTCGGCATTCTTCAACAGGTAGCCGTTCGCCTTGCTGTTGGTGAGCTTAACGATCATGTCGGGTTCGCTGTATGTGCTCAGCACCAGCGTTTTTATATGGGGATATTGTTTCCTGATCGCATTGTTCAACACAATACCGCCCATACCGGGCATGCTGATGTCTGTGACGACAATATCCACTTCATGACGTTTCAGCAGGTCGAGCACTTCATTGCCGTTGAGGGCAAGCCCAACTACATGAATATCGTTTTCGGAAGCCAGCAACGCGTGCAGTCCTTCCAGGAACATGGCGTGATCATCAGCAAGCACGATGCGTATTTTCTTGTTCATTTTTTCCGATGTGATCGTTTATTAATTTGATGCGGCAACGGGATGCGTTCCCTGCCCGTGTACAGGAATGTCGATATTTACAATGGTGCCCCTGCCTTTATGCGATTCAATATGCAGCGTACCATTTATTTGATTTACCCGGGTTTGTATATTGGTAAGGCCCTGGCCGAATGACAGCTTTGACCGGTCGAAACCTTTACCGTTATCTTCCACCATCAGGTTCACGGTAGCATCATCATTCCGGGTGAACTGAATCTCCACCGAACCGGCTTCGGCATGTTTTACGATGTTGGTCACCAGTTCCTGCACAATGCGGTACACTTCTATTTTCAGCGCGTCGGGCAACTGGTTAAGCCACTCTTCGGGATGACAGATAAGGTCGATCCGGAGCCCGCTGTTCTCGGCCAGCTGCGCCAGCTGATCGCGCAACAGATCGATGAATGCGGTATCCAGTACCCTCGGCGGGTTCAGGTTGTGCGAAATGTTCCGCACCTCTCCATAAACGACATCTACGTTCTTTATTACCTTTTGCAACCCGGCATCGCCGGCATGCGTTTCTGCAATTTTTACCAGGTGAAGTTTGATACCAGCAAGCGAACCCGCCACCCCGTCGTGCAGTTCGCGCGCTATCCGGCGGCGTTCATTCTCCCGTCCTTCCATATTCGCTTTTATGGTCCTGATCTCCTGCCCGTGAATAAGCTCGAGTATATGCTGCCGGTTCACCTCTTCGGTTTTGGCGGCCAACAGCAGGTTGCTTTGCATGCGCTGCCGGTAAAAGATCAGCAGCGTAACCGATAACACCAGCAGCAGCGAGGCAATAATGATAATGCTGTTCCTGATAACGGCCTGCCGGTTGAACGCAGCACGCTGTTGCTGCAGTTTAAGCGTCTGAAGCTGTTTTTCCTGCTGCAACAGGGTTATCTGCCGCTCCTTCTTGTCAGCCTCATATTTGGCCAGCAGGTCTTCCAGTTGTTTATGCTTTTCAATATTTTCAATACTGTCCTGTAAATGCCTGTGTTTGGTAAAATACCGGTACGCCTGTTTATACTGCCCCGCCTGTTCATAGGCAAAGGCCAGGTTGGCATAAATGTAATGTGTTTTCGGGTAGGCTATGCGGCGGGCAGGCGCAAGCGCCTCCATGAAGTGATTGATGGCCATTGCGGTATTGCCGAGGTTAAGATAGGCCAGTCCCATGCGATTATGCGTTTCGATCAGATCGGCGGGAGCGCCGGTATGCCTGAGCAGGCGCAGCAGCGATGCCGATACTTTCAACACCTCGTCATCCCGCTCCTGGTTCCAGTAAACGGAAGCCACGCCGTTCAATGCGGCAATTACTCCTGCAGCGTCATTGCGCGACCGGCAAATGGCGGCGCTTTCCTGGTAGAGCTGCAATGCCTTATCCAGTTTCCCCAGCCCCGTATGCGCTTTGGCCATATTCAGTAAAAGAACAGCCCGCTGTTCCCCGTCGGGGTGCAGCTTCAGCCCGTTCTCATATTGCGCAACGGCCTTGTCGTAATGCCCTTGTTTATCGTACAGGTTTCCGATGTTATTGCTGAGTGAAATGATCTCGTGCACCAGCTTCCGTTCACTGGCCAGCGCCAGCGCGTGGGAATAACATTGCAGCGCTTTATCGTTCTCGTTAAGCAGGTAATGAACGGCGCCGGTTTCGCGCAGGCTGCGGCATTCATACACCGTATCGGCACAGGCCCTGAAAACACCGGTGGCTGCCTGCAAATAGTGAAGTGCTGTATCGGGCCGGCCGGCATGCCTGCCGGCTTTGCCCAGGTAATAATTGCATTTGCCAGCGTTGAGAGACCCCGGTTGCTGCGTTGCCAGCAGCCGGGTGGCTATAGCAATTACATTTTCAGGGGCGGTGGCAACCGTTTGCTCACAAATGGCAAACAGGCTGTCGGCAACCGTATTGCGTAAAGAGGAAGTTTGACCAGTTGAAGGAAGCCATGCGGTCGCTGCAATTATAAATACGAGGATCTTCGACAATGACAAAACGTTTGAATAGTATAACGCCCGAATGACCGCGTTAGCGCATGTAAAATATACATTTTTTCCGGCAGGCGATACTATCGCTGCCCATTATACATGAACAGCATTCAGATAAACGGGAGTTATCTTACAATACATTTTCAATTTCCCGTTTTATTCTTTCTTTTTCTTTGGCCACCGGAAGCGCCAGCGGTGTTGCGATGCCGAGGGTAAGTATATTTTTGTCGAGTTGTGTACTGTTGCCGGCCGTAACCAGGATGCTGATGGCGCTGATGCGGTCTTTTACCAGTTGCTTTCCGAGGTCATCGGCGGCTACCTGCGACAGAACACCTGGCAGCAATCCGATGGTGCGCAGCACATCCCAACGGGCCTGTTCGGGGAATGCATCTGCATTCAACAAAAGGGAAATATGAAATTGAAGCAGCTTTTCCAGTTCGGCTTCCACGTTCCTGGCGGCGCGCTTCAGTTCCAGTACGCCTACCGCTTTTTGATCGCCGGGCGCTATCAGCTGCTTAAGACTTGTTTCGGGTTCCAGAATGGTGAAAGCCACCACTTCGCCGGCCGGCACAAAGGAGATCTCCGATTTTGTATACGTATCGGGCACACCCCATACCAGCAGCATCTGGCCGGGGGTATTTTCCTGCATCCGAAGAATGCAGCCCCGCACCACATGGCCGCTACGCAATGATAATTCCAGTTTGGGCAAACCGGAATTATCATCTGACTGCTCCGCCAGTTTTGCCAGCTCTGCAAACCAGGCGCTGAAGCTTTTTAGCGGTAACGTTTTTAAATGATCGATATTCATTACAGTAATGTTTCTACGTAACCGGCGATCTGTGAATCTGTTTGTGAACTGAAGCTGTCGCCCGCCAGTTGAACGGTGAGGAACAGCGTTGCATCTTTAAGTTCCATGGATACATTGTCGCGATTATCGGTATTGGTAAGATTTATTGCGCTCATTTTCTCCTTCAGCGCTTCCTTTCCCATATCGTCGGTGCAAATTTTCTTAACGAACGATTCGAGGTCGCCGAATACGATCTCGAGGCGGCTGAGTGGATAGGTATCGTAGGCCGTGAACGTATTCCAGTCGATATTCACTTTAATAGGGTAACCAGCCAGGTTATTCAGTTTCGATTCAAATGCCGGAAGCGAATCTGTTTTAATGCTTTCAGCGAGGCGTTTTTCTGCTAATCCCATAGTGTACTTGCTTTTAAAAGTTTGATTTGTGATACTGCAAAGGTAGCCGGCTGCCATTTGCCGGTCAATCGCCTGTTACAGCGATTTTGATTTATACTTAGAAATAGGGATGCGCAGCGGTTAATCTTCACACATGTCGTTCATATAATTTTGCACATCGAACACCGTTATATCGATCTCCTGTACCACCCACCAGCTCATGCCTTCCCCATCGTTCTGCTGAAGGGCCTGCGCCAGCGCATTTCTCTTTTTAATGACCTCGTTCATACCGCCCTGTCCGCCCGATGAGGACGGCAGCCAGTTGTGCAGTTTGATCAGCTCATCGAGGTGAGCCAATAATTTAGCGATCTCATCCGGGGGGTAAGCTTGTCCTTTCGGAAGCTGTTCAAATTGCGCTTTGATAGCATCGGCATGGGTATTCAATGTGTCAAGATGATGGTATTTAAACCATTCCCAGTTGTAGGGGCCATCCCAATCAGGCTGATCTGCAGGTGGCAGATTGTTGTTTATTTCCATAGTAACTTTATTTTATCATTTTGAGGCCGGCTTTCACCGGCAGGCCTCAATTCGTTGTCAATAACTGCCATTCTCCGAAGCAAACCGATTGCCCCGCAGCATGTATACTGCATTCCATCTCCTGCCCGGCAGCGTTGGTCACATGCATTGTGAGATGCACGGGCACGGCTTCATCACCGGCGGTAAGCGACATCGCTACATTATACAACTCATGATAGTTCAGCAGAATGGTGACGTAAAAATAGTGGTCTTCATCCACACGTTTAAAAAGGCGCAGGCGCTGCGGCAGGAACCAGTGCACGAGCGTTGTTGCCTGGTCGGTAACAGGACGGTCGAAACAATTGCAATTGACATCGGTGATCGTAACGGAATGGCGTATGTCGCCCAATCCTGTAAGGGTTATCTTCCATAAAAACCGTTTCTCCTGTATGCGTCGTTTCCGCAGCAACCGTTCCGAAGTTCTTATTTCATTTATCAAAGACGTAAAAGCAGCAGCCGGGTACCCCGGCAGCAGTTGTTGTCGCAGGTTATCTTCATAAACATCCTGTTGTTCCTGCGGCAATGCAACATGCGCCACTTTGCGGTAATAGAAAAGCATTACATTCCCGCTATAAAGATTAACATGCCCATCGAAACCAATGTCGAGGTCGATACCGGCCAGGCGGCGGGCATTACCAATACCTGCTGCCCCGGCGAGGGTATCTGCCGTGAGAATGAATTTTTCGAACGGGAAAGGGAACGCATCGGAATAGTGCCGGCCATCGACAGGCGAATACCACGACAGGTAAAATGTATCGGTATGCATGGGTATATATACCGGGTTGCCGAACAACATATGCCGCTCCCTGTGTAACCGGCCCGAAAGCCCCAGCGTCATCAGCTCCTCCTGTGAATAATATTCGTATTGAAGATCTTTCAGATCGAGGTGAACGCTTCTTCCGTTTGCCTTGTTTACGAACGATATGCTTACAGGCAGGATGGGCAGATCGTTATCGTGATAAATATGCAGGTACACCCGCACATAGTTGCGGTATTGCCGCCGTAACCTGTAACGGCAGCGCCAGTAGCGAAAAGACAAAAACAGCGCAGGCGCCGCTACACAAACTGCCAGCCATGCTACAAAAAGCGGCTTATTGAACGCACCGCCTTTTTTCAGTTGCGCCAGTTGCCAGGCGCCAATAAGGATAAACCAGAGGGCTGACAGCACAACTCCAAATGCCCCAACAGAGATGCGTGCATACTTCGTACTTACACCGTTAGGCGTAGCATGCCGCAGCCCCTGGTAATAGTAAGAAACCACCCAGGCAATGACAATATCCAGTGCCAGGGCGGCGAACACCGATATACCGGCAACGATCAGCCATTGCAGTAAGGTTATCACTGCAAACGTAATCAAAGCGGCAATCCTTAACCAAAACCTTTCCAGGTTAAAATCCAGTATATACCGGCAACGTTCTATTTCGTATTCATTCAACATGTACTGTTTGAGCGGCCTGCCTGCCCTGCATTTTCGATTGGTCGACAGGCTTTTTTGAGCACATGCAAAGTTGTATATTAAAAAACAGCCCTGCATCCATATAACCGGGTAAAACAAAAAATCACCATTTGTAGGTATGCCGGATGATCTTAAAACGGCAACCGGCCTCAATGAATGCAGGTGTGAATCGGGTTGATAAAGACTTCAAAAACATACTCAATTCCTAAATATCATACAACACGCCGCTAAAAGCGATCATTATCAAAAACGTAATTATCGCCCCTGCCAGGAAAATACCGGCAGCTTCCCTTTTATACATCTTCCTGTATCCTGGTTTAACATCAACCGGTATCTTATTAATCTTTTCTATTCCGATTTTGTAATGTGCACAGGCTATATGCGCAAACACGCAAACCAGTGAAACTGTGTAATAAGGAATAAAAAATAATTGCGAGGGATAGTTGTTTGCAACGCCGGCGGCGAAATAAAAATCAGTATCTACATTCCATTTAAACCGGCCGAGCATCACTGCCCGCACATGAAAAACAATAAAAAAAGAAAGATATAATCCGCTTAGTATTTGAACGATCACATATAATGGCTGTTTAAAAAACCGTTTCTTAAACACCAGCGCAACGCCGCTTATTACCTGAAAAATAACACATAGCAGTAAAAGGATCTCTACAGGCAGAAACCTGTACACATGCCTGAACCATTTCATTACAGCTATGTGCAGTGCGGGGCCGCCCAATGCAAACAAGTGATTGATTACATGCAATAGCAGGAATGACGCTATAATGATCCCGGATAAGTGATGGAGTTTTTTTATTGTTGACTTCATAACAAGCACGAATATTGGTTACGCAAAGTGGATAATCTTCGACGACGGCGCCTGCTCCGGTATCTCACGCAGAACATCTACCCCGGCCCGGGAACATCGGTGCCCACACCCAGGATTATCAGTCAGTGGTAATAATATCTACTTCAGCATAGCCTGTATTATCGGTGCCCTGCGTATTTTTCAATGCCCTGAATTTGATATAGCGAACCTTTTCCGTTGCAAAACTTTTTGTTTGCCACAATGGGTTGTTTTTGATGTTGGAAAATTCGCCCTGGTGTACCAGTTTCCATTCTATATTATTTGATGATACAAAGAACTGGTAGTGGGTAATTATGCCGGGATTCCACATATCGGTGTCTGGCAGGTATCTGAATCCACATACATTTTCTTCCCTGCCCAAATCAATCACCAGATCAACGGGCAATTTCTTATCACTGGCCTGATGCCACGCAGTAGCCGGGTTACCGTCAATGATCGCGTATGCCTTTTTATCTTCCACTCCTGTAATTTTCCAATCCTTCCTCATAATATCGAATTTCTCATGGGCAACCGGGCTGCTTTTACCCGAAGCCCGGTCATAGGCTATTGCCTTTATTTCCGGCTTTCCGGGTATTTGAAAAGGGCCGTTATATTTTTTTGATCCCGGTGTGGGTATACTTCCATCCAAAGTATAATAAACAACCGATTCGGCATCAACCGGCGTTATGCTCATTTCACCGGATTGATTTCTGATGATGGTGGGCGCTGCCAGTATTTGCGGCGCATTGTAAACACCGATGTTGGAAATCACAGGACAGGCTTTTGAACCGGTAATATTGAAACGAACTTTTGTTGCATTTACCGATGGAAAACGAAGTATGCGTTTATAACCGATAGTCGTAGCTTTTGACAGTTCTTTCCAGTTTCCATCAACAAGGGCTTCAACTGAAAAGGACCTCACCCGCTGCCCAAGGCGTATATATTCCTGAGCCAGAAAACAGTTGAATGTGGTTGGTTTGCCAAGATCGATCACCAGCGAAGCGTTTGTTACATTATCATCGGTAGTCCAAAAGGTGCTCCTGTTGCGATCTGTAGCCTTCGCCGCATTAAACATTTTGGAATTGGCCCGAACGTTGGATGCCGTAGTTTTTTTGTTCTCAGCAAGGTTCACCGCAAATGCGTTCTTTACTGCCCTGGCGAAATCAAGGGCTGCCTTTTCATCGTTCTTATGGATCAAACCCGTTGTATCGATCGGGAAATTAAGTAACAATGACCCGTTACGCCCGATTGAATTGTAGTAAGTTTCCATCAACTGGGGTACCGTTTTCACCCGGGAGTCTTCACTCGGGTGGTAAAACCATTCGGGCCTGATGGATGTATTGACCTCGGCAGGCACCCAGGAATCGCCGTTTTCCAAACCATAATGCAGCATATCCCAGGTAACTTCACCTTTCGCATTCAATAAACTCCAGTTTGTTTCGCCAACAAGACCTGCTTCCGTTCCAACCCAGCGAAGGTCTCCCCTGTCGCCGCCGTCGTTCCAGATCACTATATTCGGTTGCAACCGGCGTATCATTTTATATGTATTCGACCAGTCATAATAGGTAGTGCGGTCTATTTTCCTGTTTTCATTGGCTCCACCATAATAACCGGTACCGCCATTGGCGCCATCGAACCATATTTCAAAAATGGGCCCGTAGCCGGTGAGCAGTTCCGTAAGCTGGTTGCGGAAATAAGTGATGTATTCCGGTTTCCCATAGTCGGGGTGGTTCCTGTCCCAGGGCGACAGGTAGATACCCAATTTCAAGCCGTATTCTTTACATGCATCAGCCATTTCGCGCACCACATCGCCTTTGCCATTTTTCCAGGTAGCGTTCTTAACGGAGTATTCTGTATACTTCGAAGGCCAAAGGCAAAACCCACTGTGGTGTTTTGCCGTTAGTATTACCCCTTTCATACCTGCCTGTTTGCAAATACGCGCCCATTGACGGCAATCCAATTTTGCGGGATTGAATAGTTTGAGATCTTCATTTCCATATCCCCACGACTGATCGGTATATGTGTTCAACGAGTAATGAACAAATGCATAATATTCCATGTCCTGCCATCTCAACTGATTAGCCGTTGGAACCGGGCCATAAGGTTTGGGAGCCTCAGGCTGGGCATTGGAAACGCCGGTTAAAAACGAGAAAAACAAAAGTCCGCAGATAAGTTCTTTTATCATAATATTTTATTTACTGCTTTCAAATCACATCCCGGGCCTTATTGCAAATCGAAATCCTGCCTGATTTAAAACTTTTGTATACGAGTGGTCGGGCAGGGATCCTTTTCATAGGTTTCAGATATTTTTACGTTACCATTCGATCTGCAGCATTAATTTTTTCTGATTACGGAAAAGCACGACTTCAGTACCAGTTCCGATCACCGCCATACGCGCATCCAATAGATCATGCAGTTTGTTTACCTGCCTGTTGTTGAATGACAGGATCACATCGTTCGGCTGCAAAAATCCGGCGGCTGTTGACCCAGCTGCCACTTCGATCACCAATACGCCCCTCGTATCGTCCATTCCGGTGGTCGAGCGTTCGCCCAGTGTAACCAGGTTCTTTACTTTAGCCCCGAAAAAATCGATGATCTCTTCGTCATCTGCTTTTCCTGAGACAATAATTGATGGTAACGTCACTTTTTTGGCTGAAACTTTCAAAGCTGGTGAAACAACGCCAAAACTATCCATTGCAAAATTTTTAAAACCCACAAAAAAAGCCGGCGAGCCTTCTCTTAAGCGAAAATCTCCCTGCTGCGAATTTACAAAATCGATTGCACCGCAAACTGAATTACTGTCAGTGCCTCTTCCCTTTGCTGCTTTAAGAGAAGAGGAATCCGGAAAAACATTGTAATCAGTTTCACTTCCCCATGTTGTAATGCTGATGGGCATGTACCCGGTTAAAACGATATTGTAGCGGAACAGATCTTTGCTGTTTGGGAACCACACATGCGGATGAAAAGTATTATTGATCATTATATTATTTTCAACCTGCCGGTTTACCCCTTCCCGAAGTTTTATTCCACCATTTAAACAAAGGTTATTGTAGATTTTATAATTACCTGAACCATCATCAAGATCAATGTCCCAGCCGTGGTCGCAACGGAACCGGTTATTACGGATAATAATAGGTTTAACAACATCGAGCATGGTAAGATCAAAGTTTGTTGCTACAATGGAATCAAGAATCTTTTTATCGGGATGCCAGTAGCGGTCGCGCCCCCAGGAGTTAAATGATCCATGGTCGCCGCTTTCCTTTACCGTATTAAAAACATCATTGAATTCAATAATATGCCCGCCCCAGGTTCCTTCATTCACATTTATTCCGGCACGGGGAACGTCGTAGATCGTATTATGACTTATGCAAATATCCTGGCACATGGATAGCTGAACACCAGCTGATTGCTTTTCGGCGAATCCCAGGTCGAACATAAGGTTATCGAATACCAGGCATTTTGCCGGGTAATTGTTTGTTTTTGGGCCGGGGATAGTGTCTATTTGTGCCAATGGCACGAATTGATTATACTCGAAGCTTGGGGAACGCACTGCATTGGGATCACCAACAAAACAAACAGCGCTGGCGCCAATCTTTGAGATCAAGCATCCGGATACTTTACAATCGCGGTTGTAGTTATTGAAGAAGACGGCATTACCACCCAGGTTACTCAGTATGCAATTTTTTAGAGAACAGTTCAGTGCCCCATCGTACAGCACAGCTCCACCGCGGTAAATCGTCCAGTCGCTGCGAAGTAATGGTTCTTTATTTTGCATGAAGGTGCGAAGCGTTTGGGTAAGTTGTAGCCCTTCGATAGAGATATTTCTTACCGGGTTTGTTCCGGTACCTTTAAATTCAAACAGGTGAGCCAACTGTGGCGTTTCGAATTTTGCATTATTTAGATCCAGTCCTTTAGGTGGATAATAGTAAAGTGTTTTTGTTTTTTTATCATAAAACCACTCGTTCACCGTGTCCAGTTCTTCGAAAACATTTTCAACAAACCGGTATTTGTCGTGCATACCCATACGCCGGTTGTTTTGCCACCCGCCTTCAAGAGCCAATTCTCCTTTATTGTTTCTTCCTGTAATAATATAATGAAAGTCGCCCCATTCAGAACGATGCAATGCGTGCACATAGCCGCCAACAGGTGACCGCCATTTATCTGCCCTTTCTGATGAAATTGCATCTGCAGCCGTACCGCCTAAAAAGCGGGCAGCCGAATCGAAGTTTGGATATCTCGCCATCCGCTGCAATTCACCATTAACAAACAATTGATCGAAGATCAGATCTTGTTTTACTGTAGCCTTCCATATTCCATTCCTATATTCTTTCCACTTAACATTCAAAACAACCGCTCCGCTGATGGTGGCTTTTTGATTCCTGAAATTGGTTAATGTCATCACTTTACTTTCTTTTCCGGAATCCTTAGCAGTGAAAACAACAGGATGTTTTAAATAATAAGTTCCTTCCAATAGATATATCACTATTGGCCCTGATCTTTTTTGTGCTACTGCCAATGCCTTGTGTATTGAAGCAAAAGGTTTGGTTTGCGTTCCCGTATTTGCATCATTTCCTTTCGGAGAAACGTAAAATTTTGTTTGAGCAAACAATGAGACCGGCCACAGAAATGCAAATGCTACAATTACTGTCTTAATGATATTCATAAAATTGAAACCTCCCTATACAGATACACCATTTTACTTTACCTTGATTTTATAATAATCTCAGTTTCTTTAAGTCCTTCAGAAAGGGCTTTTAATCGTATTTCCCCTGCTTTTTTATCTGATTGAACAAGCACCAAACAATATCCGTTGAAAGCCTTGCGATGACTGGCTTTATCAGGCTCATGACTACTGGGATTGCCGTTACCAGTACCTATGATCGTTCCCGGGCCTTTAATAGAAAATTTCACCAGGTTATCGGCAATTGGCACCACTCTGCCTTTTGCATCTTTAATGCCTACCCTGATCACAGCAACATCACAACCATCTGCCTTGAGTTGATCGGTATCGCTGTTCAAACTGACCTGTGAAGGTTCTGTAGTTGTTTCTACCAGAACTTTAGTTACTAATTTTCCATTTTTATATCCCCGGGCCTCCAGCTTTCCCGGTTGATAAACAAGTTCCCACTCAAGTTTTTCAAAAGGAGTTGCTTTCTTTTTTCCAAAGCTTTTACCATTGAGGAACAACTCCACGGCTTCGCAGTTGGTATAACATTGAACCTTTAAGGGTTTTCCTTCTTTACCTTTCCAGTTCCAGTGCGGGAAAATATGAACCACAGGTTCATTGCTCCAGGCTGCTTTATAAGCATAATATCCATCTTTAGGGAAACCGCATATGTCCATAAACCCGAAATGAGAAGTAACACTGGGCCACTGGTAAGGTGTAGGTTCGCCCCGGTAATCGAAACCGGTCCATACAAACGTGCCGCCTAAATAAGGATATTTAACGATATCGGCCCAGTCTTCACCCGGAAATGGCCCCCAGTCCGGCGCCCATTTATCCATGTTCGAAACATACGCTTTTCCCCAATCGTTGGCATATTCGCCGCGGGTAGAGATGAAACTTGTTGACTCCGTGCAAAACATTACACGTTCAGGGTATTTTTCTTTATCCGTTACATAAGCTGATTGTTTATCGCCATAATTATACCCCACCACATCCATCACATCACTGTACCCGCCGTTATTGCGGCCATGATTCATGGCAGCGGTCACTTTACGGGTTGGGTCAATTTTATGAGTGGTTGCAACCATTGTTTCAAGTATTCTTGCCCCCATTACCGTTCCTTGTATCCATTCCTCGTTCTCCATACTCCACATAAAAACCGATGGATGATTGCGGTCTCTGTATAACATGCTTGTAAGATCCTTTATTCCATTTTCACTGGCCGACAGAAATCGGTTCTCGTCCAATACCAGCAATCCCATGCTGTCGCACATATCTAATAATGCTGGTGTGGGCGGATGATGTGAACAGCGGTAAGCATTGCTGCCAACTTCTTTCAGCAATTTCAACTTGTACCAGTTTACTTTATCGGGAAGCGCTACGCCGATGCCGGCAAAATCCTGGTGGTTGCATGTGCCTTTAACAGGGTAAAGTTTTCCATTGAGGAATACGCCGTTTTTGTTCACTTCTACCGTTCTTACACCAAAGGTTGTTTCATATGTATCAACCACAATGCTATTTTCGACCACTTCAGTGAAAACTTTATACAGGTTAGGCGTTTCGGGTGACCAAAGCAATGGGTTTTTAATCAGGCCTTGTTGAGGTATTTCTATTTGGCTAAAAGCCGGTATTGAGTCTGAAGATGTTTTTGTATGAATTACAATCCCATTATTGCCGACTATCTTTGAAACAAGTGTGAACTTTTTTGTTTCTCTGTATTCATTTTTCAACGTGGTCCTTATACTCACGACTGCTTCTGCATCTGAAACCTGCGGTGTAGTAATATAAGTTCCAAAGCGGTCTACATGAAGCCTGTTTGTTTTAATGAGCCAGACGTGCCTGTAAATACCAGCGCCTTCATACCACCAGCCTTCATACTCGCTGGCATCCGCTTTTACAAGAATTACATTTTTACCTTCATTGCCATAACGCACAACATCAGTAAGGTCATAGTTTGATGGTGTATAACCACTCAGGTGGTTACCCATTAGATGTCCATTCACCCATACAGTGCTGTTCCTGAAAATTCCATCAAATTCAATTGAGATATTTTTACCCTTGTCTGCTTCCGTTATCTCAAATTCCTTTCTGTAAAAACCCACTCCGGTTGGTAAATACCCGCTTACTGCCGGTTGGCTACCCATTGAATTATCGTGATCGAAGGTTCCTTCCACCGCCCAGTCGTGCGGCAGGTTTACAGGCTTCCAATCGGCCGGATAAAACATTTTGTAGCTGCCGGCATCCATGTAGTTTATTATGGTATCATGGGCTGTAACCACTTTCACATTTACATCAGTGATCCCGCCCTGTCCACCGGCTTTCACAATTTTCTTAATAGCAATATCCCCTTTGTGAAACTGCCAGTTAAAATCAAAGTTTTCCCTGGTCCTTTTTGATGGATTGGTTTGCACAAATTCCTGGCCATACACATCAATAAAGCTTAACAGTACAAAAACGCTAAATACACATATTCTTTTCATCGTGGCAAATTTCCAGTTCAAAACTATTTGTTTTTATTTTATTGGCTTATAGGTGAAATGCCTAAACTTAACAACGCCTTCGCCACTTGAGCAAAGCCCGATGCGCACGCCTAAAAATCCGCCAAAAGCATTGTGATTAAATGCGGAGATATCTAATGAATTTTCGCCGGATCTGCAGTGAACCTGGGTTTGTATGATGGGATCTTGCCCGGCCGCATTATACGTAAGCGTGATTACCAGAATAGAAAATACAAATAAAATTCTTAACAATGGACTCATTTGTATTCTTTTAATAACTTATTTTAACTCGATAAACTCCGGCTCATAAGGAGCTATCGTGAAGTTTCCATTGTACTCTTTCTCCCAAAGAATGCTTCCAGATTTTCTTTTCATCTGGATCTCTTTGGTTTCACCGCTGACATTCAGGTACAATATGTGATTATTATCGATCTGCCGTGCCATTACACCAGATGGTGCCTCCGGCCCTTTTTTTATGGAAAGTTCATTGATCAGATCGTCAATCAATGGATTTAATATTTCGCCATTTGCAGGAAGCCCGACATAAATGGCTCTTCCCTTACCATAATTATTTGAAGTAATGACAGGATAGTCTTTATCCAAACTTGTGATGTTTGCAAGAACTTCAGCCCCCTTTGGTTCTATTACTTCAAATCGTGTGGATTCAGCATCGATCTCTTTCCCCTTATAGTTAACCCCGATCTTTTTGCCTTTAAAAGATTTTCGGGATATTTCATTAAACGTTTCCGTTTCTTCATAGCCTGATACGCGAATGCCAAACACATCGTTCAGCCGCCCCGGCCGCGTTGATGTAAAAACTTTTCCTGTTTCGTCAACAACAGCCGAATTATTTGTCATCACAACAGTACCGCCATTTTTTATAAACCCGCGGATCTTTGCAGCAGTTATGGCATCCATCACAGCCACACCGGGTATAAACAATAATTTATAGTTTAGCGAACTCTTACCTATCTCCACAACGCGGGCGTCCATGTTACGGTGATAAAACAGATCAAAGCAGGCCTGCAACTGGTTATCGTGTTGTTCGGGAAAATAAGCACTTGCCATCTGGCTGGGAAAAGAAAAAGCCATTCCTACTTCAGCCTGAAGCTTATAAGGAAAATATTTCCCGATCTTCTTAAACTCAGCGGCGATCTTTTTGTATTCATCGTATTTGCGGTTGGGAATTCCATCCCAGTCAATCATTCCCTGGAGATACTGTTCTTCGCCGGCATGCATGCTTTGCCAGGTCCATCCGCAAACCATCTGGTTGCCATACATGAGTGTGGCATAAGCCGATTTTCGGATGGAATTTGGAACCGCCGTCATAGTAGTAAACTCGCTGCACCAAAACGGATTGGTACTTTCGAATTGAATGCGGGAAATTCCGAACAACGCGTTCATAATGCCCCAGTTTGTTATTAAAGAATTCCCAGGATAAAAACCTTCACCCTGACGTGTCATTTTACCTGAATAAGCAATTTTCGAATAATCAAAATATTTCAATGGGCTGAAAAACCAGGCGTTTGTGTTAACTAATACATTTGGCGCATTGGTATTAACTTTTTCAATTACCTTAAATAGAAGCCGGTTGATCTCATCCGAAACAAATCGCCTGAAATCAAGCATCCGTTCAGGCGCCCCATTAGTTGTTCCTGATACAGGAAAACCAATTTCTTCAAACTGATTTATTCTTCTTGACCACCGTTGCGTTGCCCATGCTTCGTTTAATTTGTCGGTGGTGGTATATTTTTTCTTCAACCATGCAATAAATCTTTTTCTGGCTGTTCCGGAATAAGAGATCCTGCCGTCACCGGATTCGTTGTCTATACCAAAAGCAATCAAGGCCGGATGTTTGCCATACCGCTTTGTAAGCGTATCGGTATAACGCAAGGCATATTTTTGATAGTTGGGATCGCCAACATCTTCCATGTAGCGATGGTTGGGATATTGCACATTACCATTTGCATCGACAATGTCGATTGAAGGGTATTTGCGGTGCAACCAGAGCGGAGCCGGGCGAATGGCTATATCAAGGATCACTTTTATGCCGGCCTCGCTCATCATATTCATTACTGTATCGAACCAGCCAAAGTTTAATTTCCCTTCTGCCGGTTCATAGCTATCCCACGCTAAGTGCCCCATTCGAACTACGTTTAATCCGGCAGCTTTCATTAACCGGATATCTCTCTTTATTTTTTCCGGATTTTTATCGTCATGTGGATGATAATTGGCGCCAACATATAACTCCTGCGCTTTCAAAGAGAAACTAAAAAAGACAACCAGTATAAATAAGAACAACCTTTTGATGATACCATTTTTCATTTTATCAAACCCTCTTACTCTTTATTTGAAGTATAAACCGGTTTGCAAAAAGAGGAAGTTCAACACCCTCCCCATTTTGCAACCATTCGAATCAGATTTTAATCATATTAACTAATACCCAAACTAATGCATCTTAACAACCTTATACATCTTTTTCCAGGTTACCCCATCCACCTGAACCACATACGTGCCGGCTTTCAGGGAAGCGCCCATTGACATTATACCTGAAACTGCCGGACGATTAATTACTTCAACACGTTTACCGGTTATATCGTATATTGTAATACGTTTTACTTCCCGGGGTTTATCAACTATCATATTGAACGTTGATTTGAAAGGATTCGGATATATCAGCGGCCGGTCATTATTATTCGGGAGTGTTTCTATTCGCGCCTGTCCATCAGTGGCCATTCCCCATTGCTGGTTAAAACTATTACTCTGGCCCCATTGGCCTAAGTCATCTCCGTTATTCACACGACCCATTCCGTCGAGATACAATCCTGTGGCTTTATTCCTGAACTTAACATAGTTTCCTGCAGTTTCTTTTGTCCATTGCTGTGCATCACTGCCGCTATAACTCCATTGCCCTGTAGCGGAACCATTGGAGTTCCCGTACATACCATCAATATATAAACCAGAAGCACGGTTTTTCAGCATTACATAATTTCCAACCGTTTCTAATGCCCATTGCTGTGCCTC
>CBIHPC010000057.1:0-26007 GCA_966211305.1 uncultured Niastella sp. | reverse complement strand
AGGAACGGATGATGCGTGAACGAAATAACGAGGTCAATAACCGTCGCCAGTTTGAGGAACGCCGCCAGCAGCAGGAACGGATGATGCGTGAACGAAATAACGAGGTCAATAACCGTCGCCAGTTTGAAGAACCGCGTCAGCAACAGGAGCGGGTAATGCGTGAGCGGCAACAACGGCCACAATTTGAACGGCGTGGAGGCCAGGATCAGGAAAACCGGCGTGGCGGATCTGGTGGAATCAGGGGGCGGCAACCACAACAAGCTCAGCCTCAGGCACAACAGTCGCCCCAGCAGGGTGGCGATAGGGGAGAAAGGGGCCAGGGCAGGGGCGGCTGGCGCCGGAATGGATAATAAAGTTCAACTTTTTCAGTTTCAGAAAGGGCCGAAAGGCTCTTTTTGCATTGCTGTCAGCATTATATAAAAATTGTGTGCAACGTCCCTGATTGGGAATTTGTCATAAAGGCCGGAAAATCATCGTATCCGGCTAAACTAATTGGTAAATTTGTAGTCTGAGTGCGGGATTTACATCGATTTGCAACTACAATAGTATCAACTACGACAATCATATTGTAAACAAAAAAATGAAAACTGTGCAAGTAAGAAAAAATGCTTTTTTGGTTTTAGGAGCACTGTCTTTTTTAACCGTTTTGTTAAGTGGCTGTTTGAAAGAGGCGCAAAATTCCACAGTCACTCCTAAAACGTACATTTCTCTTTTGCATCTGGCCCCGATAGCTCCATCGGTGGAAGTTTATTTTGATAATACCAAGGCTTCATCCGCTATCAGTTATGGCATGGTATCACCCAGCTATTCAGCACTTGAGCCTGGTTCGTTTGCGATCTCCTTTAAAAAGGCATCTTCCGATAGTGTGGTAGCCAGCCTTTCATCGGCGTTTTATGATTCATTAAATTATTATACGCTCGTATTGTACAATACCGATCCAACCCATGTTGGTGCCTTGCGTATCAAGGATGATTACAGAAGTTTAACATCCGATAAATCGTTTTACCGATTCTTTCATCTGAGCCCCGATATTGGCGCAGTAGATCTGTATTTCGATAATAACCTGATTGATCCCAGCCGTCAGTATGCCGACAATGCAACGGGCAGCTTCTACAATGAATTCAATTCAATAACACCCAACACGCACAGTGTAGTTGTTAAGAAAGCCAATTCCGATTCTGTAATTGCCTCTTTGTCTTCTGTAACACTGAGCGCCGGTAATGCATTTACATTGTATTTAAAAGGAGTTTCCGGCGGAACGGGTAGCAATGCAGTATTGCTCGATTATCTGCAGGCTGCCGATTAAGCGATTGTACAAACAACGTTGTTCAACTTTATAATATGCGTCCTGACGGTACCGCCGGGACGCATTTTTTTTGTGGTTAACATATAGGTTTTATTTGGATAGTATCGGAAAAAGATTTAATTTTTAGATAACTTTTTAAGCACCCTTTTTACAGCCGGATTTTTGAATTTTGTAATCGAAATGTCAAGTCTCACCCAATTTATTTTCCGGTACTGTACCCAATGAACTTTTTGGTTTTAATGATGTTTGGTTCGTAGCAGCTTTACAAAGAAGTGCAGGATTGCATTTACCTATTGAAATTGGGCCACCATCTGATAACTATAAAAAGTTGGATCGTATGAAAAAATCATCGGCAGCCATATTTTCTCCTGCAATGGAGTTGCCAGTTATTACCAGGAAGCTTACCCGCCGAAGCAAAAGAAGAAAGCTGAACAGAAATTCGGAGACAGCTATCGATCCCCAACAAAACGTTGTTCCGCCACCAGGTGAGGAACTGACCGAAGAACTGAACCGCATCGGACAGGAATACCCGTTCTGTGTGTGTTTCAAGGCGAAATTGTACGATCCATTATGATTTTATCTATGTATGCCGCAACTGGAGATAGCCGTAAGTATTTTTGCCTATCGGTCTGTTTTTTCGTGAAATTTCGTTGATATTTTTTGGCAAAAGCTGGCACGGTAATATTTTTTGATCTATCTTTGAATAGATCGCATTTCTCAATACACCTTTCTTTCCTTTTCGTTTGCCATAGAATTAACGATAACGATCTGATTCTTTTTCTTGCCTGTATGAACGAACCCAATCTGATTTTTTACGTAGCGTTCGTATCCAACGGAAAGCCTGTTTAATTACATCTATTTCATTACTTGTAAATTTTGGCGCATGAAAAAGAAAACGTTCACATTGGTAAATGCTACCAGCAGTACTTCAACCCACACCTTCGAGAACAACACCACAGCAGAAAGGCTTTTGCTTGAAAGCACAATGCCTGTTCCTCCCAGTGAAGAAACAATAGCCCGTTTAAACGCGATTGCGCGTGAATATCCGTTCTGCGCTTACATGAAGCAGAATAATAACCTGTTTTTACTGTAGTCAGGGTGCTTTACAATCCTTTATAAACATGCCCGAGGTATCCTGCCATCTCCATGAGCCAGGCGATGCCGAGGTGTACTATTAATCCTCCCCAGATACTACGCGTATTATAGACTACAGCGCCCAGAATAAGACCACCGAAAAAGGAGGTTATGCATTCAAAAAGGGGCTTTCCAAAATGTATGGAACAGTAGAAGGCCGCAACCGGTAAGATGGCATGTTTTCCGGCAAGGCGGGCAAACGCAAGCACCAAAAATCCACGAAAGAAAAGCTCGATCGTCACGAAATCAATCCCATAGGAAAGCTCGTAGAGCAGTTTCCAGGGAAAGCTATGCTGCACGTATTGATCAATAAAATCAACACGCTGCACTCGGGGATACGTACGCAGAAAATCGTTTTGTGTAGCTGCAAAAGCTATCAGGGGCACCATACCCGCGAGCAAAAGCAAATAAGGCCGGATAATGAAGCCTTTGGTTTGTAAACCGGCCAGTGGTTTTTCAAACCGGCCCCATTTCCAGATGGCGATCACCAGCGAGGCGGTCACCACCAGTTTTAAAGGCCAGTCGATCACTCGGTACCAGTACCGGTTCCAGGGAGCAGGAATGTGCCGGGTAATATGGCCCGATGCTTCTTCGAAAGTGATCTTGATGGCGAAAATGGCCGGCGCTGCCAGCAACAGTACAAAAAAGAATCGGTTGTAGGGAATAGTATCGGTAGCAACCAGGAATTGCAGGAGCCAGGCCATGGAAAAAACAAAACCGAACAGCACAAAGAAACCCAGTATTCGTAAGGGCCATGATTGTATGGATATGATGGCGGCATTTATACCAAGGGTATAATTACAGAATATGGCTATTGCTACGAGCAGGGTAGTGAGCAGGAAGACGGTGCGGTTGATACTTTGAAGGTAGTTACGTAGATAACCGAGGATGTCGTTCATAGAGGTTCCAAATTACAAAACCCGGAGGGAATTCGTGAAACGGCAAACGGCAAACGTGAAAATCTCATTATTTGTTCTGCCTGCCTGTAGGCGGGAACTATGAACTGAGAACTGAATTTAAGCCAAAATAATAACGCCAGTCCTGCAAATGGGGGACTGGCGTTTATAATTAGTTGATGGATTTCTTTTCTGCATTAAGCGTTCGGCGTTATGCTTGCTTTCATTTTTCCCATCAGGTCGGTGGCGATCATTTTTTGTGCAAGATGGATCATATTGCTGAATGCTTTGGCGTGGGAAATACCATGACCGATAATAACCGGTTTGGCAACGCCCAGTACCGGGGTTCCGCCATATAGCTCAAAGTTAAAACGATCGAGGTACTCGTGTTTTAATTCTTTCCGGTGGGTGATCTCATACAATGACTCGGCCATTTTAAGGATCACATTCCCGGTAAACCCGTCGCACACCATTACATCGGCTTTATCGAGTAAGATATCGCGGCCTTCCACATTACCTACAAAGTTGATCTGGCTGTTTTCTTTCAGCAGGGGATAGGTGCTTTGTGCAAGCAGGTTACCCTTGCCTTCTTCTTCCCCAATATTCAATAAGGCAACGCGCGGGTTATCAATACCCAGGATATGTTTTGCATACAGGGAACCCAACAGGGCAAACTGGTTCAGGTGCTCTGGTTTGCAGTCGGCGTTGAGGCCAACATCGAGCAATAAACCGGTGTTACCGTTGTCTTTAGGAATAATGGTAGAAATAGTAGGCCGTTGAACGCCTTCGATGGGTTTAATACTATACATGGCGCCCACGAGCATGGCTCCGGTATTGCCGGCGCTGATAAATGCGCCTGCTTTTCCTGTAGCCAGCAGGTGAAAGCCCACAGCAATAGATGATTGCTGCTTTTCTTTCAATGCTTTGGTAGGAGATTCGTTATAATCTATTACCTGGGGGGCGTGAAAAACACGAACCTTATCGGCCGGTATCTGATGTTGCTGCAGTAATGGATTTATCTGCGCTTCATCGCCCACTAAAAACAACAGAGCCGGATCTACAGCTTCTGTCAGGTAATCGCGGATGCCCTTCACTGCTTCCAGTGGTGCAAAGTCTCCGCCCATCATGTCTAAACAGATAGTCATTTCCGGCAACGAGGCTTATGTTATTATAATAATAAAGGAAATATTAAAAAAGGGGCTTAATGTAATTAAGCCTTTTCTGATACTACTTTTCCTTTATAGTATAATTTACCTTCACTCACGTGAGCGCGGTGGCGAACGTGCGTTTCACCAGTTGTGCTGTCTTTGCTTAAAGTTACTTTCTCAGCCTTATAGTGTGTTCTTCTTTTGGCACCCCGTTGTTGGGAATGTCTCCGTTTTGGATTAGGCATACACTCAAATTTATAACGTCAAATAAAATAATCAGTTGTCTTCCAGGTCTTTAAACTTCTCCAATCCTTTCCATAAAGGATTCACGGATGGTTTCTGCTCCTCGAGTTTTTTTAGCATCTCCAACACTTCTTTATTACAGTGCGGGCCGCCCATTTCATCATCAGCACACATCCGTTGCATAGGAATACTCAGGTTGATGAATTCATATATCCAGTCGGCAGTGTGCAAATGGCTTTCGCCTTTTGAAATGTAATAAACATCAGGATCTTCTTCCTGTTCATTCATTACATCCGGTTCGTCAACCATTTTAACCACGAGGTTGAACTCATCCCATAATTCCAGTGGCAAATTATTGCCGCAACGATCGCAGGTTACTTCGAGTTTACCACCCACTTCAAACTTCAGCAGCATAAAGCCGTTTTGCTTATCCAGCGTTAGTTTTACAAGCGCGGTGCAGTTCCGGAAGTCCTGCTCCTGGTATTCTACAAAGAACTTATCGTCGATGGTATATTCAAACTCATGAGTGCCCGGTTTCAATCCTACAAAAGCTATATCGTAATTCCGTCGGCTGTTCATGAACTACCCTTTTAAAGAGTTTGCAAAGGTAGGGATTCTCAGGCAAACAGGTAATGTTAAATACAAAAAAATGGCAAAAATTGCCGTTATACTACCAAAGTGCCGCCCGCAACCCCGTATTTTGATGTAAAATTACTATAAATGAGTGAGTTTCAGGTTTTCAGTTCATCGTTCTCGGTTCATCTCTCAGTTCTCAGTTTTTAGTTCTTTGTTTTTAGCTCTTTGTTCCGGGTTGCCGCAACGACCTTTGGGTAGGCAGATTGCAGGACCACCGGCTGGTGAGTTTCGACGGGGTTGGTTTTCACCTCGTTGCCTCGTTGCCAGGTTGCCTCGTTGCCTTTATGCCTTGTTGCCTCGTTGTCTTTTTTGCCCCGTACCAGGAACATGACCAGCTGCAGGGCGGTATTATATATAATATATACGTCGAGCCGCATGCCGGCATGCTGTACGTACCAGGCGTCCCATTCAAATCTTTTCAGAATGCATTCTTGGCTAACGATCTTCCCATGAAAGCCTTTTACCTGGGCCAAACCGGTTATACCGGGTTTTACCAGGTTGCGGAATTTGTAACCGCGAATAACTTCGGCAAAAGTATTACAATCGGAATGCATATGGGGGCGGGGACCAACAATACTCATATGCCCCAGCAGTACATTAAAAAACTGGGGCAGTTCATCGAGGTTCGATTGCCTGAGGAACCACCCCAGCGGTGTTACAGAACCCTCTTCTATCGCTGTGTACTTAGTATGCGCTACCGGGTTATGAGCCAGTGTGCGTAATTTATAGCAGGTAAACGATCGTCCTCCACGACCGGTACGTCTTTGTAAAAAGAAAACCGGGCCTTTTGAAGTGAGCTTTATCAATAAAGCAAGCACCGGTAATAACCAGCTTAACAGGGTTATTATGATAGCCGTTGCAAACAATATATCTACTATTCGTTTGCAAACGAAATAGCCCCTTTTATTATCAACATATTTGCGTAGGACGGTCCTTTTTAATAAAGGCAACCTTTTTTCAGGAATCATAGTATTCTTAATACAAGTATACGGCCAATCATTTTATACAGTTGCCTTTAATCAACAATACTTACTGCATGCCAGTACATCCTGAACAAAGTATCATTAAAGCATTAGCGTATTTCGATATTTTTAACTACCCGCTTACACAGGAAGAGATCTATAATTTTCTCGATAAGCCCCTGGAAATGGAGGTGGTGACGGCAACGCTATTTCAGTTGGTAGAAGAAAAACGTATTTTCCTTTTGGGGAGCTTTTATTCATTACAGGCCGATGCTGCATTACGCAGTAGAAGAATCATTGGCAATCATAAGGCAGAAACATTGTTGAAAACGGCTTACAGGGTGGGCGGCTTTTTGTACCAGTTTCCTTTTGTACGGGGAATCGGCATATCGGGCTCATTATCGAAGAACTTTGCCGATCAGGATACCGATATCGATTTCTTTGTTATTACCCGTACCAACCGGTTATGGATTGCACGAACATTGATGCACCTTTTCAAGAAGCTCACATTTATAACCGGGCATCAGCATTGGTATTGTATGAACTATTATATCGATGAAGAGGCCATGCTGATAGGGGAGCAGAATATTTTTACCGCTACCGAACTTATCACCTTGTTGCCGGTGTGTGGCAATGGTACTATGGACCGGTTTTATGGACAGAATAACTGGACGGCACATTTTTTCCCCAATCAACAATTGGGCCGGCAATCAATGCTGTTGAGCCGCCCGGGTTTTATAAAAAAGTCAGTGGAGTGGCTGCTCAATAACCGGCTGGGCAATGCCCTCGATGAGCTGTTGATGCGTATTACCGCGCGCCGCTGGAAAAAGAAAGAACAGTTACAACGCACCAATGATCACGGGGTTAGAATGGGTTTGTGTACCGGCAAACATTTTGCAAGACCGAATCCCGGGTTTTTTCAAAGGAAAGTACTTGAGTCGTTGGAGGAGAAACTTGTTAAGCACAAACTGAGGAATATAGAAATGAGAAATTAATAATGAAAAATGAAAAAGTAACGCTGCACAACAGTCTATAACCTCCTTCTGTATTCCATTATCGAATTATCACATTATCACATTAGCAAATTAGCTAATTCTTCTTCGTTCTTCCACCCACATATGGCCCTTTGCCAGCGTTGAACGCAGTTTTAACATCGGCAGCCTGAATAAATTGGCAACAGGTTTTTTCAATGCCTTGTGAAAATTCACTTCATAGTTGATCATCTGGATGGCGTAATCATAATACTTCCGGTTGTAGGTTCTTGTAAAGTCGATATCGCGGTCGGTACTGTTTTCCCAGGGCAGGCTGGTAACAAACCGGTCTTCTACTTCTGCATACAAAGGCGTGCCTTTAATAGGATAGGCCACTGTTATCGTGAACAGGTCGGGATCGGCATTCTTTAAATGCTGAACCGTAGCATAAATATCTTCTTTGGTTTCACCGGGATAACCTACCATGATGAATGTACCCGCCTGCAATCCATGTTTGCGCGCCAGTTGGATCATTTGCTGTACCTGTTCCACTTCAACCCGGCGGTCCATAAGATCGATGATCTTTTGAGAACCGCTTTCAGCGCCTATCCATACCCGGAAACAACCGCTCTTTTTTAAATTGATGATCACTTCCTCATTCATTCTGTCGGCCCGGGTAATACACTCATATGGCATTACCAGGTTGCGTTGTGTCATTTCCTCCGCAAATTTCTCCAGCCATTGATGGCTTACGGTAAATACATCATCAACAAACCAGAGGCTGTCTACTGCATAGTGTGCTTTTATATGCGCTATTTCATCGGCCACCTTACCCGCACTTCTCCGGCGATAGCTTTGTCCGTATACCGCACGACTGCACCATTTGCAACTGTACGGGCAACCCCGCATGGTGCTGACCGAAATGGTACTGGTGCCATGCCGGCCTTTCCATGCATCGAAATACAATGACAGGTTCACTTTGTGCCGGTTGGGAAATGGCAGTGCATCTATACTTTTTAGTTTGGTGCGTTCTTTGTTCTGCAGTAACCCTTTTTCTGCATGCAGGTACGATACCCCTTCAATGTCGCTTATACTGCCGGTATAAGTGCCTTCGATGTATTGCACCAGTTCCAGCATGGTTTGCTCACCTTCACCCGAAACGATAAAATCGGCTCCATGTTCAAGAAATTTGATGGCGTGGTTCCTTACTTCCGGTCCGCCCAAAATGATCTTTGTATGTTGCAGGGTTTCGTTTCCCTTAACAAAACGAATAATGCGCAGCACGTTCAGTTTTGTCATCAGATTGGTATAGATGCCTATCACCTGTGGGCGTTGTTGCAGCAGTCGGGCGCATAACAGATCGAAAGAAGAAAAAGTACTGTCGAACACTTCGTTGTCGTACCCATGCTGTTCGAGCCAGGCAGAAATATACAGGATACCCAATGGTACATAGGGCCGCATGATGGCTTGTTCCTTCTCGTCCTCTGCCAGAAAATATCCGTGTGTTAACAGGATTGTCATTGTGCTTCTTTTTTAAATAACAGGAATGCATGATCGGCCAAACTGGTGGCAAAGGACGCATTGGTGGTCCTTTCTTCCCATTTTACCAGGGTTTGAAAAAAACGGCGGTGTTGTTGCATATAACCTTCCATCCATGATGGTGGTATGCATAACCCTACTGGTTTCTTTTGTATCAGTTGCAGCGGCTTCATCAACTGTGCAAACGTTTTTATGGAATAATAGTAAACCGGTTGCTGCACATGGGCGGTCAATGGCACCATCACTTCTTTGTTGGTCCATCTTCTGAATGCCTGCCGGGGTTGCGCTTTCAGCAGGTAATACATCGTTTCCCACAAACAATATTTTCCAAATAACACTACGGCGAAATAGCCGCCGGGTTGTAGCAACTGGCAAAATTGTTTCGACAAACCGGCCATGGCTGCAGGGGAAACGCAGTTGAGCCCGGCGAAGTTGGAAACAATGCCGTCAAATTGCCTGCCCTGAAATGTAGTGTGTAATTCATCAAATGCACAGGTTTGAAACAGAGGCTGATGAGGCGCCGGCGTTAAGGCAGCTTTTCGTTGCGCTTTTTCTATCATGGCCGGCGATGCATCGGTAGCGGTAACGGAATGCCCTTTCTGCGCCATCCAGCAGGCATCGGTACCGGTGCCGCAATTGATCTCCAGCAACTGCATGGCATTGCCGGCAAGCAGGGGCCGTAACCATTTATAGGTGGTGCGCCGTTGCGCGCCGCCGGTAATGCTTTCGGTAAACCCGGCATCGTATGTGCGTGCCAGCACGTCGAAGGTGGTTGCTTTACTCATGCGCGTAGCGGTTTAACTGCAGCCGTTCAACCAGCAGCGATGGCAGATGCCAGCAGGCGGAGGCTATTTTTTTGTAATCGTGTATAGTAGCGGCCAGCGGGTTCCTGATGGCATTGCGAAATGCCACCCAACCCTGTTGTTTACGGAACACGAGGTGCACATAGCGATGTAATTTTTTATAGTATTTGGGCGGATACGTATTCCGGAACATCAGCAACAGTTCATTCGAATCGGTCCAGTTGGCTTTTACTTTCAATTCGGCTTTTACCCGTTCATAAAATACGGTTCCCGGTAACGGGTAGGAAACGGAGATACCCATTTCATACGGCAACAGGTCTTTGATCATGCGGATGGTTTTCGCAATATCTTCCTTCGTTTCGCCGGGATAACCAAACTGTATAAAGAAGGAAGGATGGATGCCATGTTTTTTCAGCAGGGTAGTGGCCTGGTATATTTGTTCAACGGTAGTGCCTTTGTCCATGGCGTCGAGCACTTTTTGGGAACCGCTTTCTGCACCCATCCAAATGTTATGGCAGCCGGCGCGCGCCAGGTCTTTGATGGTGTTCTCCTGTAACAACAGGTCGGCCCGCGCCTGGATCCTGAACCTGAACTGTAATTGTTCTTTCTCTACAATATTGGCAAACGCGTTTACCCAACCGGGTTTTAAACCGAAGATGTCGTCACAGAACCAGATATGATCAAACTGGAATTTTTCCTTTAAGAGTTTTAATTCTTCCACTACTTTTTCCGGTGAGCGGGCATTGTAGCGGTTGCCATAGATAGGTTTTGCGCACCAGTTACATTTGAACGGGCATCCTCTTGTGGTGGCCACGTTCAGCGAAAAGTAGCCGCTGCTTTTCATCCACATGGAACGGTAAAGTGTAAGATCAACCAGGTCCCAGGCGGGCAATGGCAATGCGTCGAGGTCTTTCATCACCGTGCGGCGGGGGGTGGTAACAACCTGGTTGTTGTGCATGAATGCCAGTCCGCTTATATGTTCAAAAGTTGCTTGTTTATTATCTATGGCTTTAACCATTTCAAGCAATGTCAATTCGGCTTCGCCGATGATAACAAAGTCGGCCCCTTCGGTAAGATATTCTTCAAAATGATCGCTGCTGTCTGAGCTGGATACGATCACCGTGCAGCCTTTTGCCTTGGCGAGTTTCATCATGGCAAAAGCTGCCTCGCGCATATTGGTCAAACACATTTTGGTGAGGTAATTGAAGCCATCGTCGTACAGCACAAAAAAGCGCGGTGTTTGTTGGTTCAACGTGTTTTGGATATCCTGTGCATTGTAAGCGAACATGGTATCGAACAGGGAAACGGAATAACCATGTTCCCGCATAAGGGCCGCTGCATATAAGGTGGCCAGCGGAGGGTAAGGTTGCCCGGTAGCCCATTGTTTGGGATCGAAGCGGAGGAAGTAGGAGTGAGTGAATAGTATATTATTGCTTGTTGTCATGATTTTAGATCTAAGAATAATGTGATAATTTGATAATGTGATAGTGTGATAATGAAATACAGGTTCGCGATTCTTCCGTATTCCTCACTCAATCGCAGTTTTCTTTATTATCTGGTCAACTTCTCAAATATTTCTTACAAGTCTGCCCCGGGATTCAAATTCAAATAACAAACACACTTCACACAGGTGCTATTGGTATCCATATCAAGGTTCTTTCTGAAAGCGATGGCGGTGCGGCTGTTTACGATGGCATCCAGTTTTTGTTCACGAATATTCCCAATAGGTTCGTGGAAGAAACAGGGCCGTACCGTTCCATCTGCCTCTATCACCGTAGATACCCAGGGCGCATTGCATTGCTTATATGGAAAAGGATTTTTGCCATAAAATGCCGCATAGTACGCATAGATCTTTTGCAGCTTATCGGCCGGTTCGGCAATGAACCGCTGGTCAATAGCCGTTTTATGATATTTTATCAGTTCCTGTACGGCCGATTGAAAAACCGGCAGCTCCTCTTCATGCACCAGTACTTCCTGTTGCCGGTCGCTGGTCCAAACGGTGGCACGGTTGAATGCCTGACTGCTTACATCGGCCGGTAAAAAACTGATCTGATCGAGCCCTATTTCCATGGCGCTGTTCACGATCGGGATCCAGTGATGAAAGTTCAACCGGTGTATTACGGTGCGGGCCGTGATGCGATAATTCGGGTTCAGCGATTTAATGTGTTCTACCCCTCGTTTTAATTTTTGAAAAGCGCCCGGGACCTGTCTTATCTGATCGTGCAGGGCCTCATCGCCGTCGAGGCTCACTATAATGTCGTTCACCCATTGCAGCAATTGACCGGCTTTTTTCTCCAGCGCAATACCGGTCGATAACAAGGTGACCGAAATACCTTCCTGTTGTAGTATTTCACAGAACCGGAAGAAGTTGGCGTTCAGTAATGCTTCGCCACCCGACATCACAACCACCCGCGTTCCAAATTTTCTGAAAGCGTTCAATAAACCGGTAAGATCATTTTCAGTGAGTTGTTTCAGGTTTTTGTTATCCTTCCAGATATCGCACATTACACAACGGCAGTTACAGGCGCTATGTGGCATCAGGATCACCACCGGCAGTGCCGTGATGATATCGGTTTGTAACGTGCGATAGCGTTGGTAGGTGTGATATAGTTTGTTGATGATCATTTGTCAATAAGCTGGTAGCTGGTGGTAAGTGGCTTGTGGGGCTTAAAATCCGAAGCGCTCTGTTTTCTGTAGTATGCTGTTTATGCATTTCCTACTCGCTACTCACCACTCGCCATTCTTCTCAATTCTAAATATATAATTCACCTCCACCCAATTGGCCTTTTCCTGTACGCAACTCAATCTAAACCCACTCGCCGCCGCCATCTCTTTTATCATAGCCAGATCACATCCATCGCACAACACCATCAGCACCATCGATTGCGGATGCATATACGAGTGCAGACTGCTGAATAATTGTTGAAAATATTCGCCCTGTTCCCCGCAATACCAGGCATACCCGGCCGGTGTTTTCGGTTGTTTTTTATAGTAAGGCGGATTGATGGCAATGATGTCGAATGCCTGCTGCGGGATATTCGTGAACAGATCTGAGTTTACTATGGTAATGGGAATCCGGTTACTATGGCTGTTCATTTCCAGCGAGTGAACGGCCGCCGCATTGATATCGCTTGCCATTACCCGCGCACCTTCCCGCGCTGCGTACAGGGCTATCAGTCCGCTCCCGGCGCCCAGTTCTAAAAATGACCTGTTCTTTAGCGGCAATGCAGCAATATACCGCAACAACAATCGCGTACTAAAGAAAAAGCCCGGATGAAATACCGCAGGCGGTATCACCAGCCGAATGCCTTTGTAGGTATATATGCGCGTGGCCGACAGGTATTTTACCAGCAGCGGTTTGTATATTCGGGTGGTTATATGTTTTATGGCCTGGCGCATCAGAATCCCTCTATTTCGGGTTGCCGGTATTTCCATAACAATTGCAATACTTTTAACTCATAAGGTTTCCAGTACAAACCGGTTTTGTAACGAACGGCCGACAGGCTGCGCATGACACTGCGTTTGAAGCCGGTAAGCCTGATGTCGGATACAGTAGGGTAGTAACTGTTCAATACTGTTTCAAAATCTCTGATCTTGTCAACCATTTCAGCCGTTAACCACGGTGTTAGCGGGTTCTTGCGCAAATCGAAATTCTCCCAGTGCGGACTGATCCAGTCTTCCAGTTTTTCGGGAAAATGAAAACCGCTTTCCAGTACTTTCTTATACAGGTCAGATCCTTCGGTTGGCACAGGACTGTATAAATAAATGATGATCTCGGTTTTGGGATTTATCTCTTTTATTTCCCTGATGAACGCAATATCCCGGTCAATTTGTTTCATTACCTGGTCGGGCGTATCGGTTCCGCCGGCAGGCGGGATGCCTAACACAAAAGAGTATTCGGGAATGATGTCGAACTTAGCCATACGGGCGGCAAAGGCCCTTATCTGTGCACTGCTTTGCGTACCACCTTTATCCATCCGTTTAAGTACTTCATCATTACCCGTTTCGGCGCCATAGAAGATCATCTTGCATCCGGAAGCCCGCATCAGTTCAAGCGAATGATCTGAGTATTTATCGATGGTGTCAATTCTTCCTTCGCCCCACCAGATCATGTTCTCGGGTTGAATGAGTTTTGAGAATTCAACCGTTCTTTTCTCCGATACAAAAAAATTGTTGTCGTGAAACTCAATGGCATTACCGCCGTGTTTTTCTTTCAGGTATTTGATGTCTTCATAGATCAGCTGCGCGCTTTTTCCCCGCCAGCGGGCATTGTATATAGGCACTACCGCGCAAAACGAACATTTGAACGGGCAGCCCATGCTGCTGTGATAAGCGATGGTGCGGGTGCCGAGATAAGTTTTGCCAAGGTAACGGCGAAGCGGATAAAATGTATTGAGGGTTTCATATGGCAAACGGGGCAGTGCATCCTGGTCGTACAACTCGTCTTTACCGGTTTTTATAATTCCCTTTTCCCCGTTGTAAATAAGGTTGGGAATAGTGGTGAACGGCTCGCTATTGTTCAGCGCATGTACTAAAGCCGGGAAACATTTTTCACCCGGACCATTCACAATTACATCAACAAAGCCCGAGTTGAGTACCACCCCGGGTTGGTTCGATGGAAAATAACCGCCCCAGATGATTTTGACAGCCGGGTATAGCGTGCGGATCTGTTTTGAGATGGGAATGGCCTGGCGCAGTTGCGGCCCCGGCATACAGGTACAACCAAAAAAGCCAAACTCACCGGTAGCCAGGTAACAGTTTATTTTTTGCCAGGGATCGGTTTCCAGGTTTCCATCAACGATGGCATACCCATACAAGCCTTCAATAGCGGCGGCTATGGAAAGGATAGAATTGGGGATCCTGGGCTTTGTGTTGGCGCTGCGTGGATTGAATAGTAATACTTTGTTCATGTGCGAACCGGATTGACGCTGGTCATTTGTCAACGTTGAATGGGGAACCCGGGAACCAACGTAATGTCATTTCCCCGGTTGCTTTCAGCGGTGATGGTGAGACCATTGAGAATCATACGGATAATTAACAGGTGGAGTTGCCTTGCGGTATTTTTTACTCATAGAACCAGTTTGAGGCAGCTATGTTTCGTTGTAATTCAGGTAATGTGCGGCAAACAATTGCATCCTTTGGTAAGAAATTAGGAAAGATGGCTGTACATCCGCTTTATTTAATTATCATTTCGGAAAGATATCTCATTGCTTTGATTGGACCCCGGAACCCAACGTTTTCAGTAAATACAAGTAGCAAAAAGGCTGTAACAGGTTGTGTTTTAACGACTGCCAATAGTGATGCCGCGCGGCGGGCAGGTTGCGTTGCCGTTTAAATGCGTGACCGATATTCAGGTAAGCATGGCCTTTTGCCTTTTGCAGGTATTTTTTCGAAACCATGTTTTGCGCGTACAGGTATTCAAAAGTTTGAACGAACCCTTCATAGTTTTCAACCGAAACCAATGTGCTCCTGTTGGTATCGTGCATGCGGCGCCATAAAAGCGATTCGTAAATGATACCGGCGTTGAAATGATAAGCAAGCCGCATATTAAAATGATAGTCGGAGCAGAAAAGCATGTCTTCATTGAACCAGCCCGTTTTTTCTATGCAGGAACGACGCATTACAAGGGTAGGGTTGTACACCACGAACCGGTTTTCCTTTAGCCGGTTGAAAATACTGGCAAACTCTACACCCTGCCGGTTGGTGTACGTGCGGCGCGACAGCACCACACCCGATTTATAGGTAAATGCATCGGTAATGGAGAAACCGATATGGGTATGTTTGTGCAGCAACTGCACCTGTTTTTCGAGTTTGTTTTCCGTCCAGGTATCGTCAGAATCGATAAATGCGATCAGTTCGCCTTTCGAGTGGCGGATGGCGGCGTTCTTCAAAATAGCCGTACGGCCGGTATGCGGCATTTTATAATATCTGATGCGGGGATCGGGCAGGGCGAGAACCAGTTCTTCGGTATTGTCGGTAGAACCGTCGTCGGCAATGATAAGTTCGAGGTGGGAATGGGTTTGCGCCAGCACACTGTAAATGCTTTCCATCACCAGGTGCGCCCGGTTGTATGTTGTGAGGATGACACTAACCATAATTGTTGTTACGGGCTTTCGGGGAATAACGTTGCTTTTTAGTTCGCCGTTCACAGTTCATAGTTCTTTATTTGGGAGAGATATTTTCTCACGTCCTTTGAGCCGGATTGCCAGACAACCATATGCTTACAGCAATCGTATTCAATGGCATGCGGCCTAATTACCCAATTATTTTCCTGTTGGTTTTACTTGCATATTTTATATATAAAGCTGCCGGTGCGCCCTTCTCTGATTATGCCGGTTATTATTTTGGCAGCAAGGCCCTGCTGCAGGGGAATTTTCAGCAGGTATATGATACTTATTCGCTGAATGCCCTGATTGCACAACAGGGATATGCCGGCGTGTTTGTATCCTATACGCCTTTTCCGCCTTTTACGTCTGTTGTGCTGGCGCCGTTCCTGGTGTTTCCCATTGCCGTTTCAAAGATCATTTTCAATATAGTTTCGGCATCGTTGTTTGTAATTGTTTTGGCCAGAACCCTTACATATTTTTCGGTTCCGCAATGGGTTGGCTGGCTGGTACCGGTGCTCTTCTTCATTCCGATTCGCAATAACATATTGTTTGGACAGGCATACCTGTTGTTATTTGCTTTGCTGATGGAAGGTTTTATGGCTTATAAAAAGGGAAGAACAAAAACGGCGGCAATGTTGTGGGCTGTGGCCATCGTGTTTAAGTTGTTCCCGCTGGTGTTGCTGTTTTTTCTTGTGGCTAAAAAACAATACAAACAACTGGCATATTGCGTTGCCGCCTGTATGTTATTGGGCCTGGTTTCCCTGTTGTTCAATGGTTTTGCATCATGGCATTATTATGTGTTTACCATTCTTCCGCGGGCAAACAGCGGTGAACTGAATAACAGCTATACCTTCCTGTTCCAGTCGGCCTTTATGTTGTTAAAAAACCTTTTTGTATATGACGGGGTGCAGAACCCGCAAGTGCTTATAAACAGTATGCCGGGGTTTATCATTTGCACGGTGCTGTTCAAATCGCTGATACTGGCAGGTTGTGTGGGCGTTTCCTTACATAAAACAACATCCGGTCAGCTTGCTTTTGCCGGTTGGGTAACCGCCAGCCTGTTATTATCACCCAACGGAAGCTCTTACTCACTGGTGCTGCTACTGATACCATTACTGGCGCTGGCCAATAGCAAACGGGTATATGTGTATATTTTCATAGCGCTGGCTTTTTTTATCAATAGTATTCCTGTGCAGGCATTGACTGCATGGCCGTTGATGTTGCAATATCCCCGGTTGTATTTATTGCTGTTATTCTTTTTACTGATGCTGGTGGTTACGGGCGCCAGGCTGAGCTGGAAGCCTTTGTTTACTTTTCTTATGGTACTGTTGCTCGTTGATTTGCCGAAGTTGTTTGTGCAAAATGATAACAGCAGTTATTTATTAAAAGACAAACTGCCATTGGTATATACCTATGCTATTAAAGACAACCGGCTTGTTTATTATTATTGGGATCAAAAGGGGAGTCATGAAGTTATGACGGCTTATCAGGTACAGCAGCAATCGGCAGCGGATGTAGAGATCAGGGACAACCAGGTATATTATAAGAACAGCCAGCTTACCTCAACCCCCGATCGTAAACGGCAGGCCCTGGTGATCGATGGCCGCGAAATAATTTATTTATCTGATAAGAACCGGGGTTTTGGTTTCTATACACTTCGGCGAATAGCCATGCCATGATAGTCGCCAACCGGTTGAAGCGCCGGTTCTTTTTCGCCATTCAAATACATGAGTAGGGTGTTGAGTTTTTCAATGATGTTTTCCGCCCTTATTTCTTTCATACAAATATTATTACCACCGCAAGGCAGTCGCTCATGATAGTGCACGCAGGGCGCGCAGGCAACCTTATTATAAATGAACAGGTGCCGTTGTTGCTGTGATGCCGGTATTTTTATATAAGCAAGCGGATCGGTTGGTCCCCAAATGGAAACCGTTGGCAGGCCCAGTTTACGGGCTATGTGCAAAGGCCCGCTGTCGATGGAAACCATACAAATGCCTTTATCGGTCATGAACCGGTAATACGCTTCAAAGTCAAGCGCACCGGCAATATTTAACAGGCGGCCGTTTTGTTTATACGGCGACAGGTGCTCATCAACGAATTGTTCGATGTTTATCTTGTCGCCGCCGGTGCCAGTCAACGCAATACGATAAGAGGTATGAATTAGGATCCAGTTACAAAGGGCGGCGAAGGTTGTATCGGGAAGTTTGCGCACCGGGGCCAGACTGCTGCAGGTATTGTTCAGAATAATGTATTGCTTTTGCCATTCATTGGTACGCAATGGCTGTTTACCGCCTGGCAAAACTTCATTGCCGGCGATGGCCTGTGCCATTTGATAATAATTATCCCCGAGGCATACCGACTGGTTAAAAGGAATATTGTGGGTATTTAGGTATTTGCGAAAGAACACGGGGCGTAAATGAAAACCAAAACGGCTGCGGGCCAGGGTTAATAAAGCGTAAACAGTAGTGAGCTTTGAATATACTTCCAGGTCGGCCACCCATAACTTTTGCAATCGCCATGTTTTGAAAATATACTTTATAGAGGTGCTGATGGTGACGGATAAACTGCCCGTATCAACGCGCCAGATGTCATCGAAGGCCTGAAAGGGTTCAATGCCATCGGCAATATTTGAATCGGTTATAAGAATGAAGCGGGTATTGGGATATTGCTGCCGCATGGCCTGTATTGATTCCAATGCAACCACAAGGCTGCCGAGACCAAGCAATTTTATAAATAACAGGTGTTGCGGAGGCTGGTGCGGCCGGTGATCTTTGCGAAGTAAGATCCCGAGCAGCCGGGTAATGGGAACCAGTAAGATGATCAGGCAGTAACCAATGTACTTATCCAATTTTCGGTTGGCAGGTAATTGCACAATAAAATGTTTGGGTTGATAAAATCGGTTGCCAAAGGTTAGCTGATGTTCTTAATTGAGCAGCCATCTTCTATACGATAAGTTTGTTTAAAAGGTTGGCGGGAGAATTTATAGTTTTTGGTTTATTGTTTATAGTTCTTTTATTGCAGAATCCTGAATTGTGTTCATACCTCACAAATATTCAACCTGCGGTTGTATTTGCTTTCAGCTTGCGGCTTGCAGCTTTCAGCTTGCAGGATTTTCAAAGTGAAATAATCTTCCCGCACTTTTCAAGGCTCTTCCTGTTATGCGTTATCAGTATAACCAATTTTCCAACGGCGGCCAGTTGTTGTAAATGTTGTATTAGTTGTTCTTCCGTTTTTTCATCCAGTTCGCTAAAGGGTTCATCTAAAATGAGCACACTGGCGTTTTTGTATAAAGCCCGCGCGAGGGCAATACGCTGCCGTTGACCGCCGCTGATATTTTTCCCGTTTTCTGTAAGCACCGAATTTATGCCGGCAGGTAAGGCCGGCAGCCATGAAGTAATGCCTGTGATCTCAAGGGCCTGCTGTAACTGTTGTTCATTTTGTGGTTCATCATTGAGTGTAATGTTTGCCAGCACCGTATCGTACATAAAGAATGGCTGCTGTTTTACATAGGCAATGTGCTGCCAGTATTGTTTGCGCTGCAGGCTATCTGTTGGCTGCTGATCGAAGTGTATTTCTCCCGCCTGCGGTGAAATAAAACCCAGTAAGATATTGATGAGGGTTGTTTTACCTTTTCCTGAATGTCCATCGATGCCGATAAGTTCACCGGTTTTCATTTGGCAGGAAAAATTATTCAATACCGGTTTGCGTTCATACTGAAAGGTGACTGTATCGAAGCAGATCGATTGAATGGGTTGAACCGCAACAGGCGTTTTGTGTTTTTCTACCGGTTGTTGTTGAACCAGGTCATGAACGGTAAATGAGAAAGTGCGAATTTGTCCGGCCGCGTTCATAATGCGGGCAATGCCCGGAATGATCTTGTAGGCAGCCGCCATAAAAGCGCCGAGGGTCACCACCTGGTTTGCAAAATGGCCCTGCTGCCACCAGGTGGTAATGGCTATCAACAACAGTAACCCAAAAACGGCAAATACCTCAGCCAGCCGGGCGGGCAGTGCCTGCAATGACTGCAGATCGGCCTGGTGGTTATTGAGCAGTTGTTGCGAAGTGGCGTAGCGGTTGGCAAAGAAAAGGTTCCTGTTATAAATATTGCTTTCAACAAAACCGGCAATGGATTCCTGCAGGTGTTGCCACATGAAGGTTCTGCTTGTCTTTATAAAATTGCGGGCTGCATTTCCTTTTTTTTTGGTTAGCCACGCCGTCAGAAAAACAGGCGGTAATAGTATTAATAATAACACAAAGAATAACTGTGCATTGAAGATAAGGATGGCTGCGATGGCCAGAACGATCAGTACTATTTCAGTAAATAGCTGCTGCAGCGGCGCCAGTACGTGCTGACTGAATTCAAGCGGTTGCAGGCTGATGGTGCGGGTAAGAACTGATGAGTCGGTTTGTACGTAATTGGCGTAATTGCCATTAAGGTATTGCATCATGTTGTTGCGTGAGATGCGGGCCGCCACGTGGTGCACAAAACGGGTTTGCTTCCTGTGAATAAGCCATGCGCCCAGGTTCTTCAAACTATAAACAACAAAGAACAGGACGATGAGCAGCAGCGATGAGCGGTTGAACAGCGCTTTCGCAAGCGGTTCTCCCGGTACCGGAATATAATAGCTGACCGCATCAGCAGGCTGGGTATAAAAGTGAATAATATAAACCAGCAGGGCAAGGGATGCAATATCGGCCAGACTGAAAAAAAGACTGAGGGCGGTAAGCCAGGCCCACTGCTTCTTTTCACGTGCAGTTAAAACTGATATGGTTTTTATAAAAATTGCTATCACAGGTGATGTGCGATTTAGCGGGGTGAAAACACCCAATTTTTCAGGAACACTATGTATGGTACGCAAAAACGGAGGTTGCGGTTGCCGGTAAAAGGGCGGTATTACAACTTCTTATTTAAGTTGTTGGACGTGGCGAAAAAAAAGAATATTATTTTTTGATAATATTGGGGGTGAATACGTGACTTTATAAAGGGGGTGTTTAATTTGGATGCCTGCCGTTTAAAAAGTAACATTGTTAACCGTTAGTTGCATTCCTCCGTTTATATTACCATCCATCAAACAAGCCGTTACCCAATGTGTAGTACCATTTACAAACAGTATAAAGCTGTGCCCATTGGTGCCATGAGCGGTTGTTGACTGCATGATTCTGTTATTACATAATTAAAAGTTATGAAACGGGGGATTGCTATTTTGTACAGCGACCTTCACTGAGAGGTCAGGAAGCATTGAAAATGAACGGAGAAAAACAAAATAGAAAGAAGATGCAGAACACGATGGAGTATGTTTTCGGGATGAATAAAAGTTCACACCTCATTTATCTTTTCGCTAAAGATGGGTTAAAAGCATCGTTACCGTTCTTCAGGTTCCGCTGTTGTTCAGTTAATAAATAGTTATCAGTTCCTTATATAAATCTTAAGAAATGAATAATTCACATAAGTGTTTTTTGGAAGATGTAAATTTGGTTGAACAATTTATACAGCATAATATTGCAGCCCGTTAGTTATACTACTGCACTGATTTATTGCTTAGCCAGGATTTGCTACACTACCAGGAGTTATATTTCTTCCAACCAAACCAGTTACTACAATCACTCTCATATCCTGGGTGATAACAAGAATTTATTTTTCACTGTAAACCTTATCTTTATGAAGAAGAATCTTTTTTCATTCATCCCCGTTAACCCCATCTTTTTCATTTTTCTTTCAATCTCAATCCTGTATTCCGGGATCGTGTTTGCTGCTATCGGTTTTGATGACACAGCCTATTATTACAATGAACGCGGTAAGTTATTGTGGCGTAATGTAAATGCCATAGAAACGGCGAGTTATGTAATAAGAACTAAAAAAACATACGATGAGATCTTTCAGGATATACCTGCCGATGATTCAACAGTGTCGTTGAGCGTCGCCTATAATACAGCGGAAGTAAATAATATTCAACGTGCTACAGCACGTAAAGTACAACGCCTGATAAAGCGGGGCAGGGTTCATCATCCGCTGGTGATTGATAACCTGGTACCTGTGCTGGATAAACGAACCATATATCGTATGTATGATAATATCGTATCCCGTTGTGCTTCAGCCGATGCGCGAAACAAAGAACATGGCGGTGTAGTTTTTCCCGATGGTACAGTGACCTGTATATCAGGTGACTTGTCGGATCCCCGGTGGCTGCAGGGCGCCACCTTGATGCTTAAACAAAAAGCGATGGTGTATTACCATAGTCACCCCGGTACTATTGTTGAAAAGCACATTCATGGCGATCGTGCCAGTTTGTACAATTCTAACACGATACAGTTCATACAGGCAAGGCAGGTGCAACAGATCAGTTATGTGCAGGGGCCTTCGCGGCAGGACCAGGAGTCGGTAGGAGAGGGTACCGGTTATGTTTTTGGAATGAAAGACGGATGTGAAATGATATTCATCTATGATAAAAATGGCGTTAACGCTACATTACCCATTTCGTTCGTAAAGAAAATGGGCAAGTCATCCAATCAGCCAATAAAACAGGCAGATTCCTGGTTAGCCGTCATGATGCCGGCAATGCATTAGGCCGAAGGCTGAACGCTAAACGCAGACCGCTACATCCCGGATTTCGAACTGTTTGAACAATTTCAGGAGGAACCTGGTTCGGAGGGTAGCGTTAAGCCTTAAGCGTTCAGCTTTAAGCCTTCCTTCAGCATCTTAGCTACTATTTTGTCGAGGGGCAGTGAAACAGATTCTTCCGAGAAGTCGTCCCAGTTAATGAACCGGAATGTTTCTGTTTCACTTTTTTCTGCATAAACCGCCAGTTGTTGTTCGTCGAAGTCAAAAGGCTTTTGACGCAGGGGGGCTTTTATTTCTTCAAGCGGATGCGCGAAGTAATAAATGGAAATGATCTGATGTGCAGGGTTGAAAGCGCTTATCTGGAAATAATCGGTTGTATAAATATGATCGCCAACGTGGATCTCGAGGTCCATTTCTTCTTTGAACTCTCTTTTCAAACAATCGCGGGTGCCTTCGCCAAATTCTAAACCGCCACCGGGGAATTTGGTATAGTAATCGCCACGAATGAATTCATCACTTACTAAAACCTGTTTGTTTTCGTTTATCAGAAGGCCGTATACTCTAATGCTGAACATTTCGGAATTGGTTTACAGTAAAATAATTTGCATGCAATGTGTAGCGTTTGGCATTAAGCGTTCAGCTTAAAAGATCTTTCTCTTCAAAAAGAACCAGCCGATCACCAGTGAAATTATAAGCGATAAAGAAACCGGCACATAAAAGGCGTAGGGAGAATCCTTATACGGGATCGGCACGTTCATACCATAGATACTGGCTACCAGCACCGGGAACGATAATACGATGGTGATCACCGATAAGCGGCGCAGCACTTCGTTCTGGTTATTGGCAATGATACTGGCAAATGCATCGAGGGTACTGCTGAGGATGTTGGTATAAATGTTCGACATTTCCAACGCCTGTGAGTTATCGACGATAAGGTCGTTCAGGAATTCCTTCTCATCTTCGTTCAAACCCAGGAAGTTGGTGCGTTCAATTTTCAGCAACAGCATTTCATTCGAACGCAGGGCCGTTACAAAATACACCAGGCTTTTTTGTATACGCATCAACTGCAGCAATTGCTCGTTACGGCTGGCGGCATACAGTTTTTGTTCCAGTATGTTCCGGCGCTGATTGATCTCTTTCAGGAACTCGAGATAGGTTTGAATGATCTTCTCAATGATCTTCAGCACCATCATTTTGCGGTTATCGGGATGGCGGTTCTGAAACGTGTTAAGGAACTTTTTGATGGCGCCATTCTCGAAGGAATTCACCGTAACGATCTGGTTGTGGGTAATGATGATACAGATGGGGATGGTGATATAGTAAGCGTCGCTTTCGTTAAATGAGTTGTTTTCGGTGGGCGTTTTAATAACAACCAGCTTTACGTTATCAGCTTCTTCAAAACGGGTACGTTCATCAATATCGAGCGAGTCGGTCAGAAAGTCGAGGGGAATATCCAGCGTGTTTGATAATTCGGAAAACTCTTCCTGTTTGAGCGGTGGCAAAACATTCACCCAGGAGCCGTTCTCTGCCTTATCGGTCGCTATGGTTTGATAATTAATATTCTTGAAGTACTGGATCATAGGCGGCGCAAAGGTAAGGCCGCTTTTTGATAGTGCAGCGGGTTAATTTTAATCTAATGTGCAGGGGAGAATGCTCCTGATCGATAGTAAGGGTTGTTGCCGGTTACCGGTTTCCGGTTTGTGGGGCCTGGTAACCGGCAACCGGTAACAGGTAAATTATTTTACTGTTACGTTTCCTTCAAAGACCTTCTCGGCCGGGCCACATAACCAGATATTGCGATAGGCATCATCGCCGGTGCGGTCGAATTCAACGGTTAATTTCCCACCACGGGTTTGAACTGTTACATCGTTGAAACCCCGTTCGTTATGGTAGCAAACCAGGGCGCTGGCTGTAACGCCGGTACCGCAGCTGAGGGTTTCATCTTCCACACCGCGTTCATAGGTGCGAACAATGATCTCATCGTTATTCTTTTGCTCAACGAAGTTTACGTTAATACCTTCTTTGGCGAAGGTGTTGCTGTAGCGAATGTCTTTTCCTTTTTTATATACATCGAAATTCCACACATCTGTGGTCATTTTGATGTAGTGGGGCGAGCCTGTATCGAGAATAAAATCGCCGTGATAGTCTTTTACCCCATCCACATCTTTCATTTTGAGGCTCACGATGCCATCGTCATCGATTTCTGCCTCATGCGGGCCATCAACTGCAATAAAGAGGTATTTTTCTTTTTTGATGCCGATATTATAGGCAAACTTCACCAGGCAGCGGCCGCCATTGCCGCACATGGTGCTTTCGCGGCCATCGGCATTGTAATACTTCATTTCAAAATCGTAACCGGGGGCATTGTTCAGCAGCATAAGCCCATCGGCGCCGATGCCAAAACGGCGGTTGCATAAAAAGCGTACCTGTTCGTTGGTTAAACCATTGTAACGTTCATCGCGATTATCCAGGATCACAAAGTCATTCCCTGTTCCCTGGTATTTGTGAAAGATCAATTCCATAGTCTGTTGTTCCTTATTGCAATATTACTACAAACAACGTTAGCCTGTTGTTTAGTTCACTTATTATAACATATCCTTATCTGCTATTACCCAATTACCATTTACTTATAGTATCAAGCGTTCTTTTTATCAGTTGTTCAACGGCGGCCTGGCCATCCCTGGAAAACTGCCTGTTGACGCGGTTGGCTACAATGGCGCTGATGGAAAGGCAGTGATGGCCCAGCAGTTTGCCCAGTCCGTAAATACTGCTGGTTTCCATTTCAAAATTGGTAATGCGGTGCGGGCCGAAGGTGAATTGCGTAAGCCGGTCGATCAGGTGCGGGTGGCTTAGTCCCAAACGCAGAATGCGGCCCTGGGGACCATAAAAACCCGGACAGGTAACCGTAATACCGTGGTGGAAGTTATTCACGAAATGTTTAATGAGATGGGCGCTGCTGCCGCAGATATAGGGCTGTGAAATGCGATGGTTGAGCTGGGTTTGGGTAACGAAAGACTGCAACAGGGCTTTTTCTTCCTCATTTTCTTCATACCGGTAAAAGTTCAGCAGGTTATCGATACCGAGGCCATGGGTAGAAACCACGAAGCTATCGGTAGGGATATCGGCCTGCAGGGCGCCGGAAGTGCCCACCCGGATTATATTCAACTGGGTGAGGTGTGGTTTTATGGTTCGGGTTTGAAGGTCGATATTCACCAGGGCGTCGAGCTCGTTGAGCACGATATCGATATTATCGGGGCCAATACCGGTGGAGATGACCGTAAGGCGGGTTTTGCCGATGTAACCGGTATGTGATATGAATTCCCGGTGGTTGCATTTGTGTTCAATACGGTCGAAATATTTACTGACGGCGGCCACCCTGTCAGGATCGCCCACGGTAATAATGGTAGGGGCGAGTTCTTCAGGGCGGAGGTCGAGATGGTAAACGGCCCCCCGTTTATTGATAATCAATTCCGATTCCTGGATGCGTTGCATAAAAAAGCTTTGAAAAGGTTGTTTCAAATATCCGACAAATATCCTACTTTTGCACACCCCATTCGGAACGGGGATCAAACCGGGTTCCGTGTTCGCAAAATGGTTCTGTGGCCGAGTGGCTAGGCAGAGCTCTGCAAAAGCTCCTACACCAGTTCGAATCTGGTCGGAACCTCAGAACCTCTTTTTTGAAACCCGCTCTAGTAGCGGGTTT
>CBIHPC010000056.1:0-26174 GCA_966211305.1 uncultured Niastella sp. | reverse complement strand
TTAAGCCCTTTAGGTGTAATTAATTCAGCAATTTTATCTGAGATCTGTTCGGTTGTGAATGGTTTATAAACGTGCTGAACCACGTTTTCCGTATGTAACTGACCCAAACGTTGCAATTCTTTGCACTTTTCGTACAACTCCTTCAGGCAATCTTCCCTGCCGGTTTCTTTCATCAATTCGATCGCCGCTCTGAATGCAACAAAATCTCCCAGTTTGCTCATGTCTATGCCATAGCAATCGGGATACCTGATCTGAGGCGCTGAAGACACAATAATTATCTTCTTTGGCTCCAGCCTGGCCAGCATCCGTACTATGCTTTCTTTCAGTGTTGTGCCCCGCACTATCGAGTCGTCGATCACCACCAGGGTGTCAACTCCTTTTTCCACCGTTCCGTAAGTTATGTCATATACGTGTTGCACCATTTCATTACGGCTTACATCTTCCGTGATGAACGTGCGCATCTTAACGTCTTTGATTGCGATCTTTTCAACCCTTATCTTACGGTTGATCATTTCGCTCAGCTTATCTTCCGAAATATCCCTGCCCCACGATAATATGCGTTGAATTTTAACCTGCTTCAAATAATCGTCGAGCCCCTTCCATAACCCGTAAAATGCAACTTCGGCTGTATTAGGTATAAAAGAAAAGATCGTATTCTTAAGATCGTGATCGATGGCATTTAAGATCTGCGGGCTCAGGTTATAACCCAGGGCATTCCGCTCCCGGTAGATCTTTTCATCGCTGCCCCTTGAGAAATAAATGCGTTCGAAGCTACAGGCCTTGCGTTCTTTGGGCTCTGTTATTTTATCGATAATTATTTCGCCATTGCCTTTTACGATCAATCCCATGCCGGGCATCAGCTCCTTCACTTCATTTTCGCCAACATTGAATACGGTACGGATGGCCGACCGCTCTGAAGCGGCTACAATAACATCTTCGCTTATATAATAATAAGCGGGGCGAATGCCATGCGCATCGCGGAAGATGAAAGAATCGCCGTTACCCAGTAAACCACCAACGGTAAAACCGCCATCAAAAAGCGGAACGGCTTTGCGCAAAGCGCTCAGCACATCCATTTCACCGGGCGATTGCTCGTCGCCTTTTACCACAAAGTGATGAATAACCTCCATCATGGCAGCCAGGTCGCTTTGCTTTTGAAATTCGCCTGGCTCAATATTGATGAGGTTGAACAACTCATCGGTATTAACGAGGTTGAAGTTGCCCGCCAATGCCATATTACGAGCCGGAATGGTGTGGCGTTTTATAAATGGATGACAAAACTCTACATTGTTCTTTCCCTGTGTGCCGTAACGCAGGTGTCCCAACAACAATTCACCGAGATATGAAATATGCCCTTTCATTAGTCCGGGATGTTTCATTACATCGGGCTGGTATTTTTCCAGCTCTTTCACTTCCTGGTTTATTTGTCTGAAAACATCTGCAATTGGCTGGTGGGCGCTGCTGCGGATACGCTGCAGGAAGGGATAACCGGGTTCAACATTCAGCTTCACCGAGGCCACACCCGCACCATCCTGGCCGCGGTTGTGTTGCTTTTCCATGAGCAGGTACAGCTTATTAAGGCCCCACATTACTGTACCGTATTGCTGCAAATAGTAGGAGAACGGCTTTCTTAAACGGATGAATGCTAATCCGCATTCATGCTTTATTGCATCACTCATGAATTACTCCCGATTATAAAAAGAAAGCGCAAAGTTACAAGGAATAAATGAGAAGAAGAAACAATGGAATGTTAAGGCGGGAAAATGAAAAAACCCCCAGTCTTCATAGGTATGGGGGTTGTTCCTCATCAGGACATTGGATCAATATCTGCGCCGGTTTGTTTTTTAATTTAAACAGGCATTGGACGGTTCAGCTTTTCTTTAGGATTTGGATCCTGGACGTTGGATTTTAATTGTTTTACTATAGATATTGGTAGTGCTAAGGTGATGATTTTTCCGAAAGAAATCATAAAAAAATCAATGTCTTTTGAACACTTAATGAATTTTTTCAGCCAAAAATAAAGGTTTCCCCTTAGGCCGGTGTTGCATGTCCCCCCAAATAGTTATGGAATATCCCTGTACCCTTTACAAATAAATACCTGTTGTAGAATATCTACTACAAGAATTTGATTACCAGCGCCCCCATTTACATACTGGTAGCCACATTATTTATAAAGTTTACGAGCGATGCCGAATTTTTCAGCTTTAATTTCTTCAGAATATTATGCCGGTGCACTTCTACCGTCTTTAGCGAAATATTCAAACTCATTGCAATCTCTTTCGACGACTGCCCTTCCTTTATCAGGTTTATGATCTGAATTTCACGTTCGGTGAGCGCATTTACATTCGGCACATCCTTATTTTCCTCGAGAACCAGTTCGGAGATATTATTCTTTATTTCATCGCAAATGTATTTGTTGCCGCCGTGCACTTCCATAATGGCCGTTATCATCTCTTCCTTGGAGGAGTTTTTGGTAACATAACCACGGGCGCCGATCTGCAGCATTTTTTTGGCGTAGGCCGGTTGCGAGTGCATGCTTATACCAATGATGCGGGAAGCAGGCGATACCTTCCTGATTTTTTCAGTGGCCTCAAAACCCGAAATGGGTAGCATGTTTATGTCCATGAGCACGATCTGGGGCTTTTTGTTTTTGGCCATTTCCACAGCCTGTTCCGAGTCGCCGCATTCTGCAACCACGGTGAAACGGGGATCGTTATTGAGTATAAAACTCCAGGTTTCCCGTATCAATTTGTGGTCGTCTGCAATTAATACACTAATTTTTTCCATAATCAATAAGGGGGTTTAGATATTTGAAATAGGGACATTTATTTTTAGTTTACAACCTTCGCCCGGTGATGTTACTATATGTACGCTGCCATTGAACAACTGGGCCCGGCTGGCAATATTCGACAGGCCCACACCTTTTTTCGATCGCACTTTATCCAGTTCGAATCCCTTGCCATCATCACTGATCGTAAGGTCTACCGCATGGCCTTCACTGTCGGCAATCAATTCTATCACCAGATTTTTCGCAGCCGCATGCTTCAATACATTGTTTACCTGTTCCTGTATGATGCGGAACAGCATCAGTTTTCTTTTTTCATCCAGAACATTATCTATTGTTCCTGAATAATAGAACTCAACATGCAAACGCCTGGTGGCCTTTATATTTTCAACCAGGTCCTGCACCGAATCGATCAACCCCAGGTCGCCAATGCTTGGCGGCACCAGTGAACGGGAAATGGTTCTGATCTCATTGATGGCAACAGAAATATTATTGGTGCTGCGGTTGATCAGATCGAGGCGGCTTTCATCATCGGTTTGCGCCAGTTCGAGATAGAGTTTTGCGGTTGACAGGATCTGGTTCACATTATCGTGCAGTTCCTTGCCAATTTCTGCGCGCTCTTTTTCCTGTGCGTTCACCACCGCCTGGGCAATCACTTTTTGCTTATCAACTTCCTGCTTCAGCAACTTCTTTTCCAGTTCTTTTTTATCGGTTACGTCCTGCATGGAACCAACCATGCGGGCTATTTTACCGGAGTGGTCAAAAATTAAAAAGCCACGGTCAAACACCAGTGAATACTCGCCATTTGGTTTTATGAAGCGGTATTCATCTTCCCATATTTTGGCCGTACTGTCTTTTATAAATTTATTCAGGCCATTCACTACCCGGTCGCGGTCTTCGGGATGAATGCAGTTTTCCCAGAAATGATTTGAGTTATCTACATACCCCGGTTTGAAACCAAACAGGGTATAAATACCTTCACCCCAATACAGGGTGTTGGTGTTCACATCCCAATCCCAAATGGCGTCGTTGGTGGCTTTTGTTACCAGCAAATACCGCTCATTGCTCAGCCTGATCTTTAATTCTGAATTTTTATTTTCAATTATTATCCGCAACAGGCTGCTGATACGTTCAAACAAATTCAATGCGCTTTCAGTGGGCGTTGCCGGATACCGGTGATAGACAGCAATGGTTGCCAGCACATCGTTGCCGGCATTCAGAATGGGGAACGACCAGCAGGAGCGCAATTTAAACCGCCGTGCAAGGTCGCGGTAATCCTGCCATAGGGGATCCGTTTCAACATCAAACGTAATTACTTTCTCTTTTCTGTATATAGCCGTACCACAGGATGCTACTTCAGGTCCTATGGGAATGCCATTTATTGCTCGTGAATATTCTTCAGGCAGGCTGGGGGCCGATAAGTGCAGAATGCTTTGCTTATCATCACCCGGCATTATTACCGAGCAGATCATTTCGGTAAAGATCTTTTCCAACCCGCCAAGGAAATAATCGATGGTGGTTTTCAGCGAAGCTGCCGGCTGCGCATTTATTTCAAGCACTTCCTTCTCCAGCTCAAGCAACCGCTCCTGTTTTTTACGGTCGGAAATATCTTTGAAATAAATAAACGCGCCCTGGGAAAACGGATATACACTGGTTTCGAGCCAACGGTCAAAGGCAGGCAAAAAATGTTCGAAGGTGGAGGAATTGCCATTTTCGATAGCTTCTATATAATGGCGGTACCCGGTTGTACCTACAAAATTCGGGAAGATCTTCTCTACGTCGGAACCAATAACATCTTTTGCATTCAGCCCGGTCAAATGCTCTACCGAATGGTTCCATAAGAATATCTGCCTGTTCTTGTCAACGGCAATAAAACCATCGGTTATACTGGCCAGAATGTTTGTGATTCGTTCTGAATATTCTCTTAGCTGGTGCTGGCTGGTTCGTAGTTCTATTTCCGCCGCTTTCTTCTGCGTAATATCTACAAACGAAGAAACCACCGCATCGGGATGTACACGCTGTTCGGTATAATATACCGGCTCGGTATTGATCGAGATCCAAACCAGCGGACCTTCCCTGTGCTGAATACCCATGATCACATTCTGTAAGGAACGGCCGGTTCGCAATGTTATGAGGGAAGGATGTTGCTCATCAGGGAATGGCGAACCGTCTTCATATATACATATGCTTCCCGTTTCAATCGATTTTTTTCCAATCAAAACCTCGCAGGGCGCGTTCAGGATCATTTCAGCGCTGCGGTTGCAGGCAATGATATCGCCGTTCTTATCATGCATCAGGATACCTTCACCCAACGCATGCACTACAGAACGGTATCGTTCTTCATTTATCCGCAGATCTTCCTGCGATTGACGCGCCTCGGTAATATCGCGGTAAATGCCGGCGATACCAATACGGGTTCCGCGATCGTTCTTTACAAACGACAGGGCACAGTTAAGATAAATGCGTTTACCATCGAGGCGATTGTAATAAGCCTGGCCTTCCCAGCTTCCTTTTTCATGCACTTCCTGCAAGGCCCCTTCCCAGGTATTTGATAAATACGTGAGGTTAATGATATCATTGAGGCGCCGGCCAATAATTTCGTGGCCGGGTATGCCATAAATATTTTCAGCCGCTTTATTAAACGAGATTATGTTGAGCTCGAGATCGGTTGAAACAATTCCTTCCGACACATCCTGCATTACCTGCACCTGGAAACGGATCTTTTCTTCGGCCAGTTTGCGGTCGTGTATTTCAACTATAGAACCGATATATCCAACAAAAGTGCCGTCTTCCAGAAAACGGGGCACACCATGATCGAGCACCCAGCGGTACTCATTGTCCTTATTCCTGATGCGGTATTCCAGTACTACCGGTTCGCGGTACCTGAAATAATGTTTGTATTTTTCTATTGCTATCGGCTGATCGGCCGGGTGAACGATCTTCGCCCATCCATCGCCGCCAACTTCATTCAACGTAACCCCCGTGAACTGTTCAAAACATTTGTTCACATAGATGGTATTATCTGTTTCATCGGCTACCCAAATGATAACAGGCGCCGCATCGGCAAACTGGCGAAAGCGTTCTTCACCTTCCCGTATCGCCTGCTCTGCCTGTTTACGCTCAGTAATGTCCTTGTTAACTGAAATGATATCGGTGATCTGACCCTTTTTATTTTTTAAAAGAGACATCGTTGACCATAAAATGATCTTTTTCCCGTCTGTAGGCCGTATAAATGAAATTTGCCCATTCCAGGCGCCGGTTGCAAACAGTTCTTCCAACAACTTTTCACGGGTTGTATCGTGAAAATCAAAGTCGATGAGCTCATGTATGGCCCTGCCCATTATATCGGCAGTCTTTATGCCAAACAATTTTTCAGCTGCGTGATTATAACTTTTGGTGCAATAGTTTTCATCGGAAGCCATTACCGCATCAAACACGTTTTCAAGTACAGTAGCCTGGTACCGGTTGGCTTTTTCGGCCAGCCGCAACTGGGTGATCTCGTTCTGGGTGGTCCACACGCGCAATAACTTTCTACCTTCTACAACGCCTACGAGGTTATTCAGGAAAAATCTTTTATTCCCCTCGTGATCGATATGCATCGACATGCGGCGATATATTTTATAACCGCCCCTGATAAACTCCTGCACCACCTGGTATGTTACCGGTTCGTTGGGATCGAAGAAAGCCGAAACTTTTTTGCCTATAACGCCGGCCGCATTTTCGTATCCGTAAAAATGCGCCATATGGTCGTTGCATTCGGCGAGCGTGCCTTCGAACAATTGCTGTAATTGTTTTTCTTCAGGGTCGTCAATATCGATGGGCGTTTGTAACTCGCACCGCCAGATGATCTCCGAGCTTTGCTGTACAAATGCTTTGTATCGTTCAGTAACTTCTTTCAGCTCCTGGTATACTTCTTTCAGCGTTGCATTGGTTTCTTCAGGAAAAATGCGCGCTGTTACTTCCCTGCCAATGGCGAGCACGCAGTTATCTTCTTCGAGGCTGGTGGTTGACCAGGAAATTCTTTTTACCTGACCGCTCTTACATAAGTAATCGAACTCAGCAGTAAGTAAACCGAACTCAATGAACGATGGCCGTTCATCGGAATGAATAAAATGTATAAAATGTTTGTCCTGCATTTCTTCGGCGGTATAGCCCAGCAGGTCGGTAAACGGCTGATTTACGTTTTTTATATATCCTTCCTCATCAATCAGGCACAACAGGTCGTTTGAAAAGCGGAAGAATTTTTGGAGCAGGTTATTGATTGAAGATGAAAGAGGGGCTGACCGCGGGTCATGTACAGCCTTCCAGGCAATTATATCGCCTGTTTTGCGGCTGCTTTTTTCCTGTGTAGCAGAAAAACCAATATGACGCACACCCGATTTTCCTTTCAATGCAAGTTGTATTGTTAAACCGGTATCAACACCGGTATTTAATATGGCCTGTAGTTTGGGCTTATCGGTGGAGTCGATGATCTTTTTGAAAGAAATGCCTATAAGCTCGTCCTGATGCTTGCCAGTGAAAGAAAGCAGTTCGGATGAAGCTGACAAAATTATACCCGCCAGATCCGTTTGCAGGCTAAGGGCGGCATAATCAGTTGTTACTTCAGGAATGGATTTCTTTGACTGTTTTAACATACAGCATGTGCAGCTTACAGATAAATTTTAACGTGATATTTACATGTAAATACTTATACAAAATACTTAAAAGCTGGTTCACGCCAACAGTCATGGATACGTTTCTACCCCATTTAAGTGTTTACACCTACACTTAAATGACTATTTATTACAATGAATAATACATTACTGTAAAAGCATATAACAGCAGGTGATCGGAAAAAGCCTGCCCAAATATACCCAATCACCATTATAAAAACAACCCCGGAGCCTGATAGCCGGGCCATTGGGTTTACATGTTATGATGGTACAGGTAACATGTAAAATAAAAGCCCCGGCAGTAACGCCGGGGCTCAAATATGTTCAGTTCCTTATGTTTGTTACTTATTGCTGGCAGTTGCATACTGCATCCAGTTCTTCAACGTGCCGCAGGCGTTAAAATCAGGATCGATCATGATGTAGTATGTCGGAATTTTAGTTTCAAACCAGGTTTCAAGCGCTTTTTGTTTTTTTATTTCCAGTGCTTCTTTTGCCAGGTGGTCATAATCGTCTTTTAAATTCTCAACATGCGGTGTTGTACGGGTTTTCAAATAAATGATACGTACCCCTTTTTTTCCTCTTTCATCGCTGTAAGGTGTAGGCTTTGAATATTCACCTTCTTTTAAGCCGCTTTTGCCTAACAGGGCTACCAGGTCTTTATCGAGCTGGTTCAATTCAAGGAAGGTGCTTCCGTTTTGCCCCTGTAAATAACCACCTGTGAACTTCGAGTTCTCATCTTCGCTGTATTTGGCAACCGCTTCGCCGAACGTAATGGTACCTGCTATCAGTTTCGCGCGTACGGAGTCGAGTTTGTCGATGGCTTCATTTATTTCATCATCGGTGATCTTTGGAATGCGTAATATATGGCGTACGATGGCATCATCACCGGCGCGGCTTACCATTTGTATGATATGATATCCGAATTTTGATTTGAACACCGGGGATACCTGTCCTTCTTTAAGGCGGAAGGCGTTGTTAAGAAATGCGGGATCCCATGTTTTTTCAGTACGGTTTATAGGATATTGACCGCCGCTTTCCTTACTTCCGGGGTCATCGGTATATAAACGCGCTAAGGTTTCAAACTTCTGTGTGCCTGATTCTACCTGCTTTTTGAAGTCGTTCAATTCATCGATGGTGAGCTTTTCGAGGTCGCGGCTCGCTTTTGGGTTCATTGTAATTTGCCCTATCACCACCTGCGATTCGTAAAAGGGCAGGTTCTTCTGGTCTTTTTTCGCGAAAAAGTCTTTTACTTCCTGCGGCGTGATCTTTACATTTTCAACAATTTTATCGCGCATGCGCTCGGCGAGCTTTCTTTCCTTGAAGGTTTGGCGGAAATCTTCTTTGATCTGGTAAACTGTACGGCCGGCAATTTCTTCCAGCGCTTCTTTTGATCCGTACATATTTACGAAACCGCGGATCTGGTTATCGAGCAGGGCTTCAATTTCATCGTCACCAACCTGAATAGAGTCTTTTTCGGCCTGCAATACCAGGGCTTTCAGCGTGAGGATCTGTTCCATGATTGCGCAATCGGCATTTTCAGGAACGGGTTCGCCACGACGCTGACGGTCGAGAATATCGTTATATACATCAGATTTTAAAATGATCTTATCGCCTACTATGCCTACAATTTTATCGGCAGTTACTTTCCGGGGTGCCTGCGCTACCGCAATGGTCACAAAAAACAAGGCGGTAACAAATGTAATTACAGATTTCATCTGATTCTTTTTTGAAAGGGACAGTGCCAAATTTAAATGTTACCTGGCCAATTACTGAATGGGATACGTTAATTAACAAAAAGTTGGGTCAGGTAAAATGATACAGGTTACAAGTTGCAGGTTACAGGGCCTGCGTTATGCAATTCCCTGAAACCCGGACCCTGTAACCTGTTACTCTTATAATGTTCTTTTTACTTCTTCCAGTTCAAACGCTTCAATGATATCACCTACTTTAATACCGCTGAAGTTTTTAACGGTTAAACCGCACTCCATGCCAGAAGGCACTTCCTTCACGTCGTCTTTAAAGCGTTTCAGTGATTGCAGTTCGGCGCTTTGTCCTTCACCCTTAGGATATTCTACGATGCCATCGCGAATAACGCGGATCTTGGAGTTACGCTGAATTTTTCCATCGAGTACATAACAACCGGCAACGGTTGCCTTGTCGAAAACGAATACGTTCCGGACTTCCACGTTGGCAACGATCTTTTCGGTGATCTTCGGTTCCAACATCCCTTCCATCGCGCTCTTCACTTCCTCAATGGCGTTATAGATGATGGAGTACAGTTTGATTTCCACGCCTTCGCTTTCTGCCAGGCGGTTGGCCTGTGTTGAAGGACGCACGTTGAAACCAACTACGATGGCGTCAGATGCGGTTGCGAGCATTACATCGCTTTCGCTGATGGCGCCCACCGCTTTATGTACTACCGAAACAACGATCTCTTCGGTTGATAATTTCTGTAATGAATCGCTCAGGGCTTCTACCGAACCGTCCACGTCACCTTTAAGGATCAGGTTCAGTTGTTTAAAGTTACCCAGTGCCAAACGACGGCCAATTTCATCGAGCGTGATGTGTTTCTTGGTTCTGATACCCTGTTCACGCAGGATCTGTGCACGGCGGTTAGCTACTTCTTTTGCTTCTGCTTCATCTTCATAAACCTTGAACTTCTCACCGGCCTGTGGCGCACCGTTCAAACCCAGAATAAGAACCGGGGTAGAAGGCGGCGCTTCGTCGACCCGTTTGTTACGTTCGTTGAACATTGCCTTTACGCGGCCGTAGAACTGACCCGATACAACCAGGTCGCCATGTTTCAGCGTACCGTTCTGTACCAGAACGGTGGCTACATAACCGCGGCCTTTATCGAGGGTAGCTTCGATGATAGTACCTGTAGCTTCGCGATCGGGATTAGCTTTCAGCTCCAGTAACTCTGCTTCGAGCAGGATCTTTTCAAGGAGCTTGTCAACATTCAATCCTTTTTTGGCGCTCAGCTCCTGGCTTTGGTATTTACCGCCCCATTCTTCAACCAGGAGGTTCATGCCAGCCAGCTGTTCGTATATCTTTTGCGCGTTGGCGCCGTCTTTATCTATTTTGTTGATGGCAAAGATCATTGGTACGCCGGCAGCCTGTGCGTGGCTGATGGCTTCCTTCGTTTGCGGCATCACGGCATCATCAGCGGCTACTACGATCACGGCAATGTCGGTTACTTTGGCACCACGGGCACGCATGGCGGTGAACGCTTCGTGACCGGGCGTATCGAGGAAACTGATCTTTTTACCGTTGGGGAGCGTTACTTCGTAGGCACCAATGTGCTGGGTGATACCACCCGCCTCACCGGCAACCACATTCGCGCTTCGGATATAGTCGAGCAATGATGTTTTACCGTGGTCAACGTGACCCATGATGGTAACGATGGGAGCGCGGTGCTGCAGATCTTCTTCGTTATCAGCTTCTTCCTCTTCTTCCATTTCCATCTGCTTTTCCATATCGATGAACTCGGCTTCATAGCCAAACTCACCGGCCACCAGTTCAATTACCTCGGCATCCAGGCGCTGGTTGATAGACACCATGAGGCCCAGGCTCATACATTTACTGATCACTTCGGCAAAACTTACATCCATGAGGTTGGCCAGTTCGCTTACGCTGATAAACTCCGTAACCTGCAGTTTGTTGTCTTGTCCGTCTACGCCTTCCCTTTCGGCCATGCCCTGGCGTTTTTCGTGACGGCGTTTGGCTTTTATGCTCTTACCGCCCTTGTTGCCCGACAACTTGGCCTGTGTTTCACGTATTTTATCCTGGATCTCTTTTTCGTTGATCTCTTTCGGCTCGCGTGACACGTGGCGATTTCCACCTCCATGGCGCTGCTGGTTAGGCCGGTTACCTCCTCTGAAGTTACCGCCACCTTGCTGGCCGCCCTGGCGATGCTGACCACCTTGCTGGCCCTGACCACCATGATGGCCACCGCCTCCCTGATGATGACCGCCCTGCTGACCTGGTTCTCTTTTCTTGAAAAGATGTTGAGCCCGCTCCTGCGCAGTTTGTTGTGACTGCTGCTGGTCTTTCTTTTCAATGGGAATGCGCTTGCGCTTCCTCTTTTCCTCGTTGGGCTTCGGTTTGGTGCGGGCTTCGTCCCCAACCGGTAATTCTATTTTGCCCAGAATTTTCGGTCCCGTAAGTTTATCTGCTTTAATATTTTCAATAACCGGGGGCAGTGCTTCTTTCTCTTCTTCTTTTTCCTTCTGCACTTCCTTTACCGGCTCCTGTTCTTTTTTCTTTTCTACAACTACCTGCTGTTTTGCAGGCTGCTGTTGTTGAGCAACTTCTTCTTTTGGCTTCTTTACCTTTTCCCCTGCTACCGGAGCAACAGTTTCCGCTGCGGTTTCCTGAACTGCTTCCTTTGGCGGCTTCGGCTTTTCTTCCTTCGGCTGTGGTGTTTCTTCTTTGGCCTTTACCGGCGGCTCCTGTTCTTTCTTTTTAACGACAATAGGCGTTTTCTTCGGTCTTGTTGAAGAATCTATTGCCGAAAGATCGATCTTGTCCAGCACTTTGGGCCCTTCTATTCCGGGTGCTTCAACTTTTGTTATTTCCTGTTGTTGCGTTTCTTCCGCTTTTGGCTCTTCCACTACTTCTTCCTTCTTTGGCTCGGTCTTTTCTTCCACAGTTGGGGGTACCACTGTTTCTTCAGCAACAACCGGTGGCTGCGTAATTTCTACAGGTGGGGCTTCTTCAACCTTTTCAACAACCTCTACACTCTCAACTTTTTCTACTTTTTCTTCTTTCTTCTCTATCTTTTCTACTTTCTCTACTTTTTCCTCTTTCTTCTCTTCCACTACAGGTGTTGGTTCCTGTTTTTTAACCACCTCTTTTTTCGCAGCTGCGGCATCGTCTTCCTTCTTCTTCTTAGCTTCCAGGCTTCCCTTCGGCAGATCGATCTGGTCGCTTTTTAATTTGGCCACTTTATCACTCTGGAATTCCTGCTGCAAAGCACGATACATATCCTCCGTCAGTTTTGACGTAGGTTTCAGGTCGTCTTTGCTAAATCCCTTTCCTACCAAAAAGTCTACCAGCGTTTCTTTGCCGATGTTAAACTCTTTGGCTGCGGCCATTAATCTAAGTGTTGTTGTTTCTGCCATTCGTTATTGTAAGACAATTTTTTGTTTTGTTCGCTGTTTGGATAAGCAAATTACTGGTAAAAAGTCATTTTGGTCATATTAACATTTAAAACCATTCGTGTAAACGGTTCCATGCTCATACACAGACCATTACCAATTAAACGGCTTTAATTTGCTGGTTTCCTTACAGCTATAAACCAAATAGGACTTCTCTGCCTATCCTTTTTCAAATTCTTCATTCAGGATCCGGCGCACCTCATTGATGGTTTCTCTTTCCAGGTCGGTTCTTCTTTCCAGCTCTTCGGGTGTAAGATCAAGTACACTGCGGGCTGTATCGCAACCGACGCGTTTGAGCTCATCAAGGATCCAGGTTTCAATTTCATCGCTGAATTCTTCCAGGTCGATATCGAATTCCTGCGGTTCGCCTTCTGTATCGCGATATACGTCGATGCTATATCCGGTTAATTCCTGTGCCAGCTTAATATTCACCCCTTTTTTTCCGATGGCCAGTGAAACCTGGTCGGGTTTCAGGTAAACATTCGCCTGTTTTTTATCATTGTCAAGGTCCTGGGTAGTGATCTTGGCAGGAGTAAGCGAACGCTGGATCAGCAGTTGAATATTATTGGTCCAGTTTATGACATCGATGTTCTCGTTTTTCAGTTCCCGTACGATCCCATGGATACGGCTGCCTTTCATCCCTACGCAGGCGCCTACGGGGTCAATACGATCGTCGTAAGACTCAACGGCCACTTTTGCCCTTTCACCGGGCTCACGAACGATCTTTTTAATAACAATCAAACCATCAAATATTTCAGGCACCTCAATTTCAAGCAGTTTTGCAAGGAAAGAGGGAGAGGTACGGGATAAAATAATGACCGGAGAATTGTTTTTTAATTCTACTTTTTTTACAACGGCGCGGATATTTTCACCTTTCTTGAAATAGTCCTGCGGAATTTGCTCAGACTTAGGCAATATTAACTCATTCCCTTCTTCATCGAGCAATAATATTTCTTTTTTCCAAACCTGGTAAACCTCGGCGCTGATAATTTCGCCTATTCTGTCGCCGTATTTCTTCACCAGTACGTTCTTTTTCAGGTCACTAATACGGCTGGCCAGGGTTTGTTTGGCGGCCAGGATGGCCCGGCGGCCAAAATCAAGGATATTTACTTCCTCATATATTTCTTCCCCAACTTCGAAGTCGGGTTCAATTTTTACTGCATCGCTATAAGCTATCTCAGCCAGCGGGTCCATCACGGCCCCATCCTCAACAATTGTCCGGCGGCGCATAATTTCCAGGTCACCTTTCTCAGCATTCACAATTACGTCAAAATTCTCGTCACTGCCATATTTTTTACGCAGCAGGGTTTTGAAAACATCTTCCACCACTTTCATCATAGTTGGGCGATCTATATTTTCGGCTTCCTTAAAGTCTGCGAAGGCCTCTATCAGGTTTATGCTTGCCATATTCTACATTTTTTTTCCTCCCGGCACTGGTACCGGAAGAGTCTATTAAAATACAGTTTGAATTGTTGTTGATTTTATTTGATCGAATTGAAATTGGTGTTGAATTACCTCTTTCTTTTTATTTTTTCCTTTGGTTTCCTCTACCGTTATGCCCTCATCGCCTGCTTCAATCATTTTGCCGGTAACTTTAATACCGTCTTTAAGCACAACCTCTACCGTACGGCCCAGGTTTTTCCTGTATTGTCGCAACATCTTTAAGGGTTCGTCAACGCCGGGAGAAGATACTTCAAGCGAAAAGTCTCCATTAGGGAATAGATTATCCTCCTCAATTTTCTTATATAAAGCCCGGTTCCAGGAGATGCACTTCTCAATGGTCACTCCCTGATCGCCATCCAAAAAAAGCTTTACATTATTGGTAGGTTTTACTCTAATCTCAACCAGGAAATAAGCCGGGTCATTGGCTAACATATCCTGTATCATTTTTTCAATTACCTGTACTGGTGTTTCCATGCTCTTATGGGAAATAAAGAAGGGAACGATTTCCGTTCCCTTTCTATTCATCTTTTGCCTTGGCAAAGGTAAGGTAATTACCCAATTAATTCCAAAAACCCCTTGGTTAATTTTGAATAAACGAAAATCAGCATGGGTGGCCGCCGGTGGTTATCATTGGAAGAAGATCTGAAAAAAACAGTGTTTTGAACTTTCGCAATGCCATACTTGTTGATTTGATATAGTTTTGCCATGTTCCCAAACAATTGACCGGGGCCGTTTGCAGCTAATGGAAAAATTATTTGTCTCAGCCAACTTAACAGTTTGTTAGGTGCTGTACGTGTACCTTTAGTTTTTTTAATATGAGCATTACACGCATCTTATTATACATACTGCTTGCTTATTTTTTATACAAATTTGTATTCAATTTCCTGGTGCCCATTATTAAAGTTTCGTGGCGGGTTCGCAGCCAGGTAAAAGAATTTCAACGCAGGCAGCAACAGCAGGACCCCCTGCAGCAGCAGCAAGCCGGTTCCGGCAGGCCTTCCTCTGGCGATAACCCAACCGCAACTAAGCCAAAATCGGGCGAATACATTGATTTTGAAGAGGTAAAGGAAAAATAAGCGGTACTTTTTCATATTATTTTATACCATTTTCATATGAAAAAGGTACTCCACCATATGAAAACACCCTGTTTTCATATGAAAAACCTGTGCTACCAAATGTTTCAGCCGCCGTTCGTATGAAAACTATACCCTGAAAAATACATTACAGCCCCAGATCGAGAATGGTTTTTCCACCGGTGAGATGATGTGCCTGTAAACCCGCCAGCCGGGCCCCTTCCACATTTACCAACGCATCATCGATAAAAAGCGTTTCCGCAGCATTCAGTTTACTGTCGTTTATCACATACTCAAACGCCGCCACATCGGGTTTGCGATGGCTGATCACATGCGAGTAATATGCTTTTTCGAAAAGATCGTCCATGGCCGTGCCATATGCTTCCTGGTAACTTTTTTGAAATGCCTGCAGGTGAATGGCGTTGGTATTGCTGAATAAGAATAACCGGTATTTGTTTTTTAGCAGTTGCAGAAACTGAACGTGTTCTGCCGGAAAATCGAGCAGCATAACGTTCCACGCATCTATCACCTCACTGCCGGTGGTGCCGGGGTGGCACAACTGGCGGGCCATTTCAACAAACTCCTCGTCTGTAATTGCGCCTACTTCATAGTCCCTGAAGAAACCATGCGCATGCCCGATACGAAAAAGATCATCTATTTGCTTAAGCCCCAGCTTTATAAACGCATCGCGCGTTTGTGCAACTCCCAGGTTCAGTAGTACGCCGCCCAGATCGAATATTATGTTTTTCACAGGTGCCATTGATTCATTGTTTGACCGCAATTTACGGCTCAAAATTATTTTACCAACCTGAAACCGGCTTCCTTCACATCGCGGCTGTTGGTGCCAATAAACACCCTGAACCCGCCCGGCTCGGCCACATATTTCAACTCACTGTTATAAAACTTCAGATCGTTTTCAGTAATGGTAAATTCCACTTTTACCGCTTCATGCCCTTTCACCATTATTTTTTTGAACCCTTTCAATTCCTTTACCGGTCGTGTTACGGAGCCAACCATATCACGAATGTATAGTTGCACGGTTTCTTCCCCGGCTATATCGCTATTATTGGTTACCGTTACCGAGGCGGTTATCGTTTCGCCGGCACGTAAGGTATCCTGGCTCAGCAGCACTGTGTCATAAGTAAATGCGGCATAGCTTAACCCATAACCGAACGGGTACAGGGGCTCATTCACCACATCGAGATAATCTGATTTGAATTTGGGATTGCCGCCCTCGAATGGCCGGCCCGTATTTTTTGAATTATAGTAAATGGGTATCTGTCCTACATTGCGTGGAAAGGAAGCAGTTAGTTTACCCGATGGATTGTAATTCCCAAACAACACATCGGCAATGGCGTTACCGGCTTCGGTGCCTGCAAACCAGGCTTCTACAACGGCTGTCGCCTGCTCATGCAACCAGGGAACGGCCAGCGGGCGGCCGTTCAGTAATACCACTACTACAGGTTTGCCGGTTCTTACCATGGCCTCTACCAGCTTGCGCTGGCTGCCCGGCAGATCGAGATCGGTGCGACTGGCCGATTCGCCCGACATTTCCGCCGCTTCGCCAACCGCCAGCACTATTACATCGGCTTTTGCGGCAACGTCAATAGCCTCGTGAATAAGATCATCGGGATGACGGGGATCTATTTCCGTTGGTTTGGCAAACGGGCTAATGCGTTTGGCAAATGACGTATCATCGGTAATATTGGCCCCTTTTGCATACAGGAAATTCACCGAGGCGCCTGCTACATTCTGTAACCCCTTTTGTATGGTTACGCTTTTTGTATTATCGCCCGATACCGCCCAGGTGCCCAGCATTTCAGACTGATTGTTCGCCAGCGGGCCTATCAGCGCAATGGTACCTGACTTTTTTAAAGGCAGCACCTGGCGTTCATTCTTTAAAAGCACAATGGACCGGGCAGCAATTTCCCGCGCAGCATGGCGGTTCTGCGTTGTCAGGATCTCTTTCTCAGGACGGCCCTCATTTACATAGCGGAAGGGGTCCTGAAACAACCCTAGTTTGTATTTTGCTTCCAGTATGCGGCGGCAGGCATCATCGATTTGTTTTTTCGTCACCTTTCCTTCTTTCAATGATTTTTCCAAAGTGGTCAAAAATCCTTCGCCCACCATATCCATATCAAGCCCGGCGTTCAGGGCAAGGGCAGAAGAAGTTTGCAGATCGCCCATACCATGTGCTATCATTTCGTTCACAGACGTATAATCGGAAACCACAAAGCCTTTAAAGCCCCACTGGTTACGTAATAAACCGGTAAGCAGCCACCGGTTACCTGTTGCCGGTATACCGTCGATCTCATTGAACGAGCTCATCACACTGCCCACTCCGGCATCAACGGCCGCTTTGTAGGGCGGCAGGTATTCGTTGTACATTCTTATGCGGCTCATGTCGGTGGTATTGTAATCGCGACCGGCCTCTGCCGCACCGTACAATGCAAAATGTTTTACACAGGCCATAACCGTATTGTCTTTCGACAGATCGGTTCCCTGGTAGCCTTTCACCATCGCCCTTGCAATTTTCGACCCCAGATACGGATCTTCACCGGCGCCTTCGGCAATACGGCCCCAGCGTGGGTCGCGGGCAATATCAACCATTGGAGAAAAAACCCAGCACAACCCATCGGCCGATGCTTCCATGGCGGCAATACGGGCGCTGCGTTCAATAAGCGCCGTATCCCACGAACAGGAGAGGCCTAGCGGAATGGGAAAAATGGTTTTATGTCCATGTATCACATCGAGGCCGAAGATCAGCGGAATGCGCAGGCGGCTTTCGTTCATGGCAAGCGTTTGCGCCTGCCGTACTTTATCGGGACCGAAGATGCCGAACAACCCACCCACACGGCCTTTGCGAATATTATCTTCTACGCCTTTGCTAACTACCGAACCGGTAGGCACGCCCCAGCCGGGTGTTACAAGGTTCAACTGGCCTATCTTTTCTTCCATTGTCATTTTTGCCATAAGGCCGGCCACGAATGCTTTCATTTTGGCATCCGTAGTTTGTGCAGTAACCTGCAACAGGGCGAATATAGCAACGATCATTGTCAATATCCTGCGCATATTTATAAGTTTTAATCTGAGAACTATTCTACTTTTACTATCTGGCTTCTTGCCGATACCCCGTTTTCATTGATCGCTTCTATGGCGAAGTAACAGGGCTTCTCTTTGTCCATTGCTTTGCAGTAATATTCGTTGGCGCTATAAACCATTACACAGTTATATAATTTATCGGGCGCCACACCCATGTAAATATTATATGCATAAGCGTTATCAACCGGCCGCCATTTCAACCAGGCACTGCGTTTGTCTTTCCCGGTTCGCAATACAATAAATTGTTTTACCGTATCGGGTTTGCTGCCGTTACCGGTACCAAACACCCGCAGCCCGCTGATGGCAAACTTACCGGTGGGCATATGTATATTTTCCAGTTTTATATACCGGGTTCGAACCGGGTTTTCAAGTTCGATATAATCATGCGGCACATCGGTTCTGTTATTGCTTTTATCTGCAAGCAGCTTCCAGTTTTTACCGTTAACGCTATGATATAATTTATACTGATGATAAGTGCCCTGCGGTTTGCCGAGGAAGGTTACATCCTGATCGGCATAATTGATCTGGATGGCCCTTACCGTACCTGTATTTCCGAGGTCGGTCTGGATCCATTCGCCTTTGCTGCCGGAGGCGGCGCTCCAGTATGTTTTTATGTTTTCGTCAACGGCAAAGTTCGGATAATAACTGCCAAGGGTACTTGAAACGATGACGGGTTTGTTGTAGTTCAGCAACATCCAGCCGGTGAAGGTTCCGGCCTTACCGGTGGCCGGGCCGTTGCCCGGTAAATAATACGGGTAATCGCCAAAAGCCGCATCCATATACATTACGCCGTCTTTATCAAAACCGGCCGGCCAGATGCCGATGCGCCTTTCGAAATTGTTCTTTACAGAAATAGCGATGGTTGACACATGCCACCAGTTATTATAAGGATCCTTAAATGTAGCTCCATGGCCGGCGCCGCGGGCAAAACCGCCAGGTTTGTAACTGAAGGGAAACGATTGCGGGGTAAAGGGACCGAGCGGGTGATCGCCCACTACCACTCCATCGGCATACCCGCTGAATTCGGTACCCGGTGCACCGTATTGCAGATAATATCTGCCGTTATGTTTAGTCATCCAGGCGCCTTCTATAAACGGATCGAGAAACGTATTATCGAGGTATTCGCCAAAGCGCTGCCAGCCATAGCGCCAGGGTTCCAAAAAATACATTTCCCTGCGGGTGCCCTTGGGTGTAAATGTTTTACGGTCAATTTGGATACCATACAACGGATAGCGGTTGCTGCTGCCATTATACATATACAGTTTGCCATCATCATCCAGAAAAAAGGCGGGGTCCCAACCGCCGATCTCAAAGGAATCAACCGCTTCTTTCCATTCGTTGCCCTTGGGGTTGGTGCTCATCCAAATGGGAAAGTTGGTTGAGTAGGTTGATCCGAAAACAAGCATGGTGTCGCCCTGTACCCATACGGCCGGCGCGCACAGTTCATCGTATACTTTGTGCCAGGGCTTCAGGAACAAACGCGAAACAAAATGCCAGTTGCTCAAATCGTTGCTCCACCAGTAGCCCCACTGGTTGGTACTGAATAAATAATAATCACCCTTATACGTTACGATCACCGGGTCGGCTGTTGCCCGGTGTTTACCCCATTGCGTAAAATTAGGTATCGGTGTGTAACCGTAATCGATATTCACGGGATTACAATACGTTCGTTGAATAAAGGCGGGACGTTCGCCATACCGGTTGTTACCGGCACCCGATCGCCCCACCTTTTGTGTAAGAGCAATGTTGCGCTTACTGTTGCTTTGAGGAAATACCTGCGGAACAGTGGCCGCAATGAGAAAAACGGTATAAATAAGTCTGGTAACCATTGCTGATAATTTTAATCGGCACTTCAACTACACTCACTGCTGTAACCCGACCCTTGAACATTCCGCCGAAAGGTGAACAAGCGCCCAGGATCACTTAAAATGCGGGCTTGTAAAACCCAGCCGCTTCAATCCGGCCTTTACTTCGGGGCAGCTCATAAACAACCGCCATAACAATCCGCTGCGATAATTTTCCATCATTACCACAATAGGCCCCTGGTCTATAGCCAGGTACCGTTGCGGGTACCAGTTAGCTGTTTGGCTGAAGGCATCGTAAAAGCCATAGGGTCCCCACAACTTATCTTTCATATCATTGTACCAATGCCGCATGGCCTGCATCGATTGCTGTGGGGTATAGGGAAAAGAAGATAAGGCTGCGGTAGGGGATATTACTCCGTGATCGTTGTAATTGCCCGGGGCATGCGCTGCATATCCATTCACTGAATAACTGGCTGTAAGCCCCCAGTTATCGGGACCATACCCTTTAAAGTATTTGGGATTTCTGATACACCATGCATAATTGATGAGCGTTTGATTTCTATTCTCCGACCAGTAATCGGCATACCGGTCTTTCAATCCATGCGGATCGAGGCCGAGGTAAGAATAATGCGCCCAGAACAACGGGCCGCCGTACGGCGAATCGCCCTGGTGATACAACTGCAGCGAGTAATCGAATACCGAACAGGGTGCAACTATACGGCCGCTTTGCGCCCAACCTTCATGATACACTTCGGGCGGTACGTTATGTGTTGGCGATGAAGCCGCCAGAATGTACATGATCAAACATTCATTATAACCATGCACCGGAAAATTCATTTCCCAGTTGAATTCCGGGCTCCAGTGCCAGAACAGGGAATTGGTGCCATGGCGGTACCAGTCAAATTCAACTTCACGCCATAGCGTATCTATCCGGTTTGCCAGCACCTGTTCGGCAGAATCGCCATTGATGAAATACTGGCGAGCGCAAAGCAAACCCTGTAACAGGAATGAGGTTTCAACCAGATCGCCGCCATTATCTTTTTTACTGAATGGTTTCACTTTACCTGTTTCACCATACCACCAATGCGGCCAGGCGCCATGAAAACGATCGGCTGTCTTCAGGAACTGCACAATTTTTTCAAGCCGCTCCCGGCCCTGGTCGCGCGTTATAAACCCGCGATGAATACCAACCAGCAAAGCCATAACGCCAAATCCGCTGCCGCCGCTGGTAACAACGTTCCTGTCTTTTTGAGGGTAAACATTATCAACATGAATTCGTTCCCGCGCCATACCGCTGGCCGGTTCTGCTCCATCCCAAAAATATTGAAACGTTTGTTCCTCCACCTCGGTAAACAGCTGTTCATCTTCAGGCGAAAATTTAGCTTCGCTGTTTACTTTATAGGTATTGGTACAACGGATCAAAAAGATAGAAATTACAATCGTTATTACGGTTAACCTGTAACGTATCATTGCCGCGTTGCGTTTGGTTTCGGTACTTGAGCGGGCAGGATTAAAGTTATGAGGGAAACAATGATGGCCGATTGCCTTTCGGCAACCAGACCATCATAACTGCGTAACCATTCAATCAGCGACTACAAATTCGGGTTCAGGTCTCTTTGTTGTGTTGGAATGGGCAGGTATTCATTTCCTGGCATAAAGCCAAAAGGCGCCAGCACGGTTGCAGCCTGTTCTGTACGAATGAGGTCGTTATATCTTTCTCCCCACCATTCGCAGGCAAATTCGGCACGGCGTTCATCCAGCACCTGTTGCAGGGTAACACCGCTTACTGGGTCAAGTTTTGCCCGCTGGCGAACAAGGTTGAACGGTACATCCCCGCTTTGCCCTTTACGTACTTTTGCTTCAGCATTTAACAGCAAGGCATCGGCATAGCGCAGTACGCGTATATTGTTATTGGCGCCATATTCTCTTCTTCCGGAGAGGTTTTGATTGCTGGGCAGGTATGCCTTGCCCATAAATCGCGTTTGGCCATTTGTGTTGCCATAAATTTTATCGCCGCTGGGTGACGTAACGAATGTACTTTCATTGGCGCCGGCAAAAAGCACAGACGTTTTCAGGCGCACCGAATCATTGCGGCTGTTGAAAAAGTCTACGATAGTTTGTGTAGGCGACAAAAATCCCCAACCTGAAATATAACTGCCACGCTGATCGCCATTAGGGCCCTGAAAATCCCAGAAAGCGCCCGGTTTAATGTTAGTGCCGATACTGGAGCCCTGATCGGTATACTGCATTTCATACAACGACTCATTGCTGAGTTTACCGGGATATTTCCATAGCTGATAAAAATCGGGAAACAGGTTGAACCTGCCGCTGTTTATGATCTCATTGGTGGCTGCCAAAACAACGTCCCAATACTGGCTTCCGTTATCGTTGCCCGCCAGATCGGCAGCGGCTTTTGCTTTCAGCAACAGCGCCGTATATTTCGTTACGGCACCCGGATGCACCGACTCATTAGGCCTTGCATCTTCAAGGAATGCGATAGCCGAATCCATTTCGCTAATGATCCATTCCCGTATTTCGGTAGTGGTGCTTTTGGGTATCTGGCTAAGGTTGGCGTTACCGGAAACAATAGGCACATCGCCAAACACGCGCGATGCAAACAAATGCGCCAGGGCGCGTATTACCCGAACTTCGCCCTTGTATTGATTATTCAGGGCCAGGTTCTGATCATCGCCGGGCGCTATATTGGCGGCATACCGGTTCAGGTCGGCCATTGCTTCATTACAAAACAATGCCAGTCCAAAATGATTGTTCCAGTAATTGTTACTTCCCCAGAATGTGACTACACCCGGGTTGCTGTTTTGAAAGTTCTTGATATCGCTGAGTTGTATCTGGTCGTTAGGCGCCGACCCTTTGGCAACGTCATCGCCACGTACGGTGCGTATTGCGGCGTCGACCCAGTGTGCAAAACCCGGATTATCGCTCGCCGCTGCCCGGTAAATGCCCGACACCGGCGAATACATTGAACCTAAGTCATTATAATCGATAATAGTGCTCCTGGTCTGGTCTTCCACATCGCGGTCGAGCAGCTTGCTACACGCTGCCACTTCCATTATCAATAACAGAAGTAAAATATTTTTTATGATATTCATGATGCTCATATTAGTATTAATAAGAGATTCTTACTCCAATTGTGTAAACGGCAGTGGTAGGATACACGTTATTGTCGTATCCTGAACCTGAGATAACAACTGCCGGCGTATTCACAGGCGCAGCTCCGCGGTCTTTCGGCAATTGGGCAGGCGCCGCTATTTCGGGTGTTACACCGCTGTACCTGGTAAAAATAAGCGGCCTGTCGGCGGTTGCGTATACACGAAATGAAGGTCCGTTTTCACTCTTTCCAAGCCTGAAATTGTATCCCAGTTGAATGTTCTGCAAACGCAGGTAAGATCCGTTCTCTACATAAAATGAACTGGCGCTGTTGTTCCACGAGGCGGCGGTACCGATTGCCGAAGGAAATTCATTTGTAGAACCTTCACCCGTCCATAAACTGGTCACAAATTCTTCGTCGCCGTTCATATCGGGGAACTTCTGCCGTGTTGCACGGTTAAAGTTCAGGATGGAATTACCCCCTACGCCCTGGAAGAAAACACTGAGATCGAAATTTCTGTAGTCAAGTTCGAGGGTAAATCCATAATTGATCTTTGGAAAATAACTTCCGAGGTTCACCCGGTCCTGCTGGTTAAGTACTTTATCACCGTTCTGATCTTTGTATTTGAAATAACCAGGCTTTACATTATTACCTGCTGTAATTGGATCGGCATCTACCTCGGCCTGATTTTGATATACACCGGTTACCTGGTAGCCCCAGAAAACATTAAAAGGTTCGCCTACCTGCGAATTCGTCGGAAATTCCGCTACACCACCGGGCAGATTTTTCAAACCCTGCAGGTCAACCACTTCATTTTTTACTGTAGCCAGGTTACCGCCGATCTTATAGCCAAGCTCACCAATTTTATCGCTCCAGCTAAGATCCACTTCAATACCACTATTGTTTACAGTACCCCAGTTACCATATTGGCGTATGCCGGTGAATGGGATATTTCTTTCAAATGCCAGTTTATCGGTTTGCCGGTGATAATAATCCAACGATCCTTTTAACCGCCTGTTCAACATAGAAAATTCGATACCACCATCCCACTCCGTCACCACTTCCCAGTTAACGGTACCGAAAATCGGGTCTATCCGATAACCTGTTTGCGGTGAGCCGGCAGAAGCAGGCGTGCTGCCGAAGATGCCCGAATAATCATTACCCGTATTCACAACAGCATAACCGGTGCTGGGGTTAACATTATCGTTCCCCAGTTTACCCCACGATCCGCGTATTTTCAACTGATCGAACAACCGCTGATCCTTCATAAATTCTTCTTCCGAAATCACCCAGCCTACCCCCACTGAAGGGAAGTAACCCCACTTGTCCTGGTACTTTGAAGTACCGTCGGCGCGAAAAGTGGCTGTCAATAAATACCTGTCGGCAAAATCATAACTAAGGCGGCCGAAAAAGGAAACGGAAGAATTTCTGAACCCTGTTTCATTATAACCATTCTGGCGGCGAACGCCCTGATCGGCATACCAGAATTCCTGTTGGCCAGGTACGCTATCGGTTATTACCTGGGTCGACCTGAATCGTTCATCACGCACCGACTGCCCCAACAACAACGTCCAGCTGTGATCGCCTTTGTTGTCTTTATAAGTTATTAAATTATCGAGGATGTAGTTTTCCGTTCTGGTTTCAGTTGTCGTCAGTGTCGAGTTTCGCTGAAGCTGAATGTTATCGACATAATATTGCGGCAGGTAGTTCTGGTTGAGGTTAGAACCATAACGCTGGCTTATCTGCGACCTGAACGACAATTTGTTTTTCACAATATCTGCTTCAGCATACAGGGTTGGCAGGATCTGGAAGCCTTTTGTTTTGTCGAACCAGTAGTTGGCTGCCGCAACCGGGTTATTAAATACGCCGTTGGCAAAACCAAGCGATGTTGAAGAAGTATATTTATCAGGAAACGCCAACGTATTGTTGGGATCGAATACCGGATATAATGGCGAAGCCAGATAAGCCAGGGAAAAGGCGCCCGTGTTGGGATTTCGCTGAATAAAATTGCTCAGGTGCGTGGTTAAACCCAGTTTCAGGAATTCGTAGGGCCTGGCTTCGATCTGAAAGCGAACGTTATACCTTTTGTAATTGTTTTCTGCTGCGTCCATTATACCATCCTGATACAGATAGTTCAAACCCAGGGTATAGTTTATTTTACTGGCGCCGCCCGACAGATCGATGCTGTGGTTATGCATAAGCGCTGAGCTTTTAAGCAATTCATCGTACCAGTCGGTACTGGTTGCAGGATTCAGGCCTGAGCCGCCAAATTTCGATACCGACAATGCAACTCTCGCTGTATCGGTGCCTGTTTTCTTTGCCAGTTCCATGGCTGAATATTGTGCGCCATTGGCCAGCTTAAATTTACCGGTTGGCCTTTGTACACCGAAGTAGCCATTATAGGTTAACCGTGTTTTCTGATTATACCTTCCTTTTTTTGTTGTTATGATCACAACGCCATTAGCGGCCCGCACCCCATAAATGGCTGCGGCAGACGCATCTTTTAAAACCGACATTTCACCAATGTCGTTGGTATTGAGGAAGTCGATGTTATCAACAAACATTCCATCTACAACATATAGTGGTGATGTATTATTAAATGAGCCAACGCCCCGGATACGAACGGTTGGTGAACCACCGGGCGCCCCGGTAGTAACAACCTGTACCCCGGGCGCATTACCCTGCAATGCCTGCATGGGGCTGGCCGTCATACGTTTGTTAAGATCTTCAGGATCCACAACGGCTACCGGAGCGGTAAGGTCGCGGCGCGAACTGGTACCATAACCGATAACCACCACCTGCTGCAATGAAGAAGCGTCTGCAGCTTTCATACTAACGTCGATAGTTGCGCGGCCATTAACGGGCAATTCCTGCGTTTCAAAACCCAGCGAGGAGAAAACCAGGATGGCGCTGTCGGGCACCGTAAGCGAGTAGTTACCTGCGCCATCAGTTGTAGTTCCAATGGTAGTATTCTTTACCATCACCGAAACACCGGCAACCGGTTCACCGGTTGTACTGGTTACCCTGCCCGATACTTTTATATCCT
>CBIHPC010000055.1:0-26376 GCA_966211305.1 uncultured Niastella sp. | reverse complement strand
TGTACGGGTGACGTCTGTCAGCCTTAGCTCGATGATATACGTGCCTTCCATTTTCAGGGTAAAGGCAAAGCGGGGATTAACTGAATACAAGCCCGGTGTAAAACCATCTATAGTGGCAAACCTGCTTGGTATGCGGTAATAGATCAGGTGTCCCCAGTCGGTAGTGGCATCTATATATTTTGCCAACGGAAAAGGTGCTACTTCAAAGTCGCAGATCATAGCCGTATCGGTGAATTGCACGGGCGTGAACCGGGCATAGTTTTCGAAAGTGGGGCGGTCGCCACGCCGGATGATCTCGCCGGCTTGGGGATTGAAGGGGGCGCCGTTCTTGTCGGTGATCTTCAGAATAATCCGGGCGCCGTCGTTAGACAGTTTGGTAAAGCTCAGCTTTGGGGTTTTGTGTGCCGTAAAAATACCGGTTGATTCGTTAAAGGCATTGGAAACATTGTCTTCCTGCAGGAAGATATCTTCGGGAAGCGGGTCTACAATATTGATAGTGCCGAATGAAGGAAACTGTTTGGTGCCATTTACATTGGTCGCCTGCAGGTCGAAGGTATATTTACCCAAAGGAATGTTTACAGAGCCGCGGTTGAAACTGATCTGCCCGCTCACGGGATTGAACTCCATAGGCGCCACAATTCTCTTTTCCCTTTTCTTATTCAGCTCGGCTACGGTGGTGTCGGTTTTGATATCGAAAGTCATCCCCGACTTGAACGCGAGCACTTCATATTCTTCGAAAAACTCCTTCGGCGCAGGATTTCCGTTCTCATCGCGCAGATGCTGCATTTCAAAGGTGATGGGCGGCGTAGAGCCATCGATATCTATCCGCTGGGATTGCACTAGTGGCAAACCGCGCAGGCAATAGATATTCTTATCGATATAACGCATGGTATCGCTCAAAAAACCTTCCTGTATTTTTTTACAGGCCATGCCGGTTATTATAAGAACCGGCAGGAAGTTAATTATTTTTCTCATGGTGTATTGTCTTGCTTGTAAAAGAATAATGATAATGTATATTCTCATTAAGGCAGGGGTTCGGTATTGAAGAACAACCGGTGATAGTTGCTCATCACATGGATGGTGCCGGTGTTGGTAATAATACCGGTGGTTTGACAATCATATCCCATGTCCCTGTCTTTTGCCGGGATGGTGGTTTGATCGCGCTCTGTTTCGTCGCGTGTGCCAATCACTTTGGTAAAACGGATGTAGTCTACATGATCGATGTAACTGCCGTAATCCTGTGTTCGCCTGAGATTGATGTAAAACGATGCATTGGGAATAGGACCCAGCAGGTTTTGATAGAAGTTGCCTTCTACCGTCAGGTGATCGCGGCCCAGGTCGCCATTGAACATATACATCTTCAGTGAGTCCTTCACTTCCTGCAATGGAAGACTGTCGAGCGTGTAAATGATATTTTCATCATTAAGCTCGATGGCCCTTCTGTTGTATCGTGCCCTTACAAACTCATCCACACTATAGTTGGTGCAGGCAAAGAAGGTGATGTCGCCATTGACGGTCTCTTTTAGTCCGGCCCTGTCTATCAAATGCACCAGGGAAGAGAACTGGGATTTCGACTTCAGGTAATCGTAGGTGGTCATATCCACCTTGGGGTTATGTGTGCCGCCATCTACTTTATAGCTGTTTTTGTTGCAGGATCCAAGACTGCCGGCCACGACGAGTATAAGTAGTGATACTATAATATTTTTCATAATAAAAAGATAATTAAGTTAAGCACGATGATCAGATCTTGCCCAGCCAGTAAGAAGTTTGTACCAGGAACCTGTTCTCCTTGAACAGCGAGGGGCTTACCGGCCAATAAAAACCACCTCTTGCAAAGCGCCCTTCAGAAAGCCAGTCAACAAAGTTGGGATACATCCTCGTTCTAAGCAGGTCGAAGAAGATATGACCTTCGAGGTACATCTCCTTTCCGCGCTCCACGACGTATTCATACATCAGGTCGTCGCGGGTATACGTATCATCGACCCGGTTAGCAGCATTTGAGCCATTGCGTTGCCGCGATTCATTGATCACCTGTATGGCCGTATTGAGGTCATTTTTATAAAGGGCGATCTCTGCCTGCAGCAATTTCATATCTGAGTAGCGGAAGATGACCATATCATTGCTTAGATAGGCGTCGAGATTTTGCCCGGGATTCCGGTATACTACATTGCTGTATTTACGGCACATGGGTTCGGAACTGTTCACATAATCGAAGTTTTTGCGGTAACGGATATCAATCGTGTCGAGAGGGCGCGTCCATTGGCTGCCGTCCCAGTACCAGAACTGGTAATTGTTGTTGAAGTAGGAACTGGGCACCCAAAAGCGTGCGTTGTTGCCGAAGTAAGACACGTATTCGGCGCCGCGCAGGAATTCCAGGCCGATGTGGGCATTGGAGCCTTCCTGCGTTCTATCGTCCATGTACAGCTGGAAAATGCCTTCCGGTGAAGTGGCGGTGTTGCTGCGGCCAACAAAGGTCATATAATAATTAGCCGTATCGGTATAGGAATATCCGCCCTCGGCCAGTAGCCTGGTAAGGGTAGTATCGGCATTGTGCACATCGTCTTGTGCCGGCACTGTTGAGTTAAGATCGGTCATGGTGGCGCGCCACAGGTACAGGTGTGTCAGCAGTGCATAAACAGAACCTTTATTAGCCATGACCGCTCTTTCCGATTTTACGGAATAACCCCAATTCAGCAGGGCTGCGGCTTCCTTACAATCCTTTTCGATTTGCTTTTGTACGTCGACGGCTGAAGTACGCGGCAGTTGGGGCGCCGTTATCGGATCTTCGTATGCTTCGATAACGAGGGGTACATCGCCCCAAACGCGCGTCATTTGAAAATAAGTGAATGCGCGGATAAACAGCGCCTGCCCTTTTATCTTCCTTCTAAATTCCGCGATATTATCTATGTCAGAAAGTTCTTCGTCGGTTGCCTGATCTATTTTGCTGATGATAAGGTTGCTCATGGTAATTGTCTTAAAGAACATCGACCAGTCGCCCAGGCTTTGTACATTGTACTTGAATGTAAAATCGCCATTTTGAATGCCGTCCAGCCCATCGCCGTTATAATCGATGGTGAAATAATTCTTGGCAACCGCATCACCATACATGTAGTAGCGGTTGCTTTTATTGGTCAGCGCATTCCGCAGCAGGGAATAATTGCCGGCCATGGCCGATTGATAATCGCGGCCCGACTTCCAGAACACCTCATCGTAGGTAGCGTTCTTCGGTGTTTGTTCCAGGATCTTTTTGCACGCACTGCCCGTAACAATGCATACTGACAGTAGTAGAATGGTATATATTGATAATTTGCGTTCCATACTTTTTCTATTTATGCGGTCACATTAGAATTGAACTTCCAGGCCCAGTGTGAATTTTTTCGGAATAGGATATCCTGCACCGTTGTATTCACCGTATGAATTAACAGCTTCGGCATCGGGCAGGTCATTCGACCGCTGGAAGATCGCCAGATTGTCGACAACGCCAAATACCTTGAACCGGTCGATCTTGAACCTGCTAAGGAAGTTGTGGGGAAGTTGATAGCCCAGCGTAACGCTTTTGATCCTGAAGTAATCGCCTTTTTCAAGAAAGAAGGTCTGGGCTGATGTATAATAGTAGCGATAAGTGCCAAGGTCGTATTTGGCATATTGCGCATTATCACCTGGTTCGCGCCATATATTGATCTTATTGAGATCGGGAATGGAGTATCGTACAAAGTTATTATACGGATCGCCATCGGTGGAGTTGGAGAAGCGGTCGGCTTTGAACAGGTTCAGCACATCGCGGTCGAAGGTAAAAGTGCAGAAAACGCCAAGGGAAAAGTTCTTCCAGGTGAAATTGTTCGTAAAGCCGCCGGTGATCTTTGGATTGGGATCGCCAATAGGCATTTTATCGGGGTTGAGGCCATCGTTGAATACGTCGATGAGATAATCGCCATCGAGATCGGCAAACTGGAAGTCGCCCGCGCGGTACTCGCCATTGGGATTCCTGAAGCGGGTGCCTGTATAAGGATTGATGGGAACATCCTTATCAGTAGGATATACGCCAAGCGTTTTGTACAGGTAGAATGCATTTACAGGGCTCCCAACGGAAAGGATGTGCGATTTATCGAAACGGTCGCCACTCAATACCAGGTCGCGGCCGCCATTGGGCAGGTTCATGATGGTATTCTTGTTATAGGCGATATTGAGCCGGCTGAACCATTTGAGCTGGCTCTTTTGGGGAAGGATGTTGGCTGCCAGGGTTAATTCCGCTCCGGCATTCCGCACCCCTATCGAATTGGTTTTGGCCACATCGTAGCCCGATGTCACAGGCAGTATAACGGAGAACAGGCCAAAAGAATTTTCTTTATTGTAGAAGTCGAGCGAGGCGGAATATTTGCCATTCAACACTTCTATGTCGGCGCCTATATTCCATTGCTTTGATTTCTCCCAGCTCAATCCTTTCTGGGCGGCGCCATTGTAGAAGTTGGGTGTAATTGCGGTGATAGCGTTGTAGGTGCCTGCGCCGCCATTACCATTAAATCCGCCGGCATTTACATTATACAGGTTGTATTGCAGGTAGTTTTCAGTGGGTAGGGCGCCGGAAGTTCCAAGGCTTGCGCGAAGCTTGATCATGGAGAACGTATTCGCCACATCTTTCATCCATGACTCTTCGGTCAGGATCCATGCCGCCGATACAGACGGAAAGAAGCCCCATTTGTTGTTTTCACCAAAACGGGACGAACCATCGGTACGTATACTGCCCGAAAGCAGGTATTTGCCATCGAAATCATACGCCATACGCCCATAGTACGACAATAAGCCATAAGCCTGGTAATCAGAATACGCGCCTATTTTCAACTGCTGGAAGCCCTGCACTACCTGGATCTGATCGGAGGCGCCGCCAAATCCCGATGCCTGGGTGTTTTGATATTGATCGTAGGTGAATTCCTGGCCGGCTACTACGCTAAGGTTATGTTTGCCAAAAGTATTTATATAGCTCATGTAATTGGACGACAGGATGTTGATCTCATTGTCGGAGAAGGTATAAGAATAATTACCATTACCATTCTGCAATTCATTGGTTCGGTTATAATCGCGGCGCGAATTCTTATAGATATAAGAAGTGAGCGACGTAATTCTCAGGTGATTACTGATGGCATAGCTTAGGTTCAGCGTAAAGCTTAACTGGTTGGAAATGTTATTGTCGAGGTTGTCATCGTATTGCCCCAGCAGGAACGCCTTTTTATTTGAGTCGAGGTTAAAAAGAGATGATGGCATATTACTGGCGCCAAGGCTGATGGGACTGTTGCCATCGCCATTGCCACGGGCTTTGTCGGTACGCGAGTAGTTGATGATGGGATTAATGTCTAGTTTACCACCCAGTGCACGGGCGCCCAGGTTCAGGCGCATGGTATATCTTTTAAAGCCGGTAGCTTTGACGATACCTTTTTCATCGTAGTAGCTCGTGCTGAAGCGGTAGGTGGCACCCCCTTCACTGGCGCCGCTAAGGCTCAGATCGGCGCTCTTTACATTACCGGGCTGATAGAACATGTCCTGCCAGTCGGTATTACCATTGAAAGCAGGGTTCAGGCTGTCTGTTATGAGCGCCGGTAATCCCCTTTCCTGGTTATAATCCAGTTGTTGCTGCAGGATGGCCAGTTTGGCTCTTCTTTCTTCCGCGCCGAGCGTAACGTCACGGAGTTTGGGGCGTTGCACAATACCGGCATAGCCCGATAAGATCACTTTGGGAGCGCCCGTCCTGCCTTTCTTAGTGGTGATGAGAATAACGCCATTGGCGGCGCGGGAACCATAAATAGCGGCTGCAGAAGCGTCTTTCAATACGTCGATAGATTCGATATCATTGGGATTTACCCCACCGAGATAGTTAAGACCGGTGCCTGTGCCAGGCCCTACATAGGTTTCGGTAGGCTGGGGCACGCCGTCTACCACATATAAAGGACTATTGAGCACGTTATTTTCATCGTAAGCCGAGCTGAGCAATGAGCTTCCCCGTACACTCACTGTAGGCGAGGCGCCTGGCGCACCGCTGAAGTTTTGTACGTTTACACCGGACAGCCGGCCCTGCAATAGCTGGTCGAAACTGGAGGCGGGCAGGTTTGCAAGCTCCCTCCCCGAAATACTGGAAACCGCAGCGGTATTCTTCTTACGGGTCACTTTTTGATAACCAATGATCACCGTTTCCGCCAGGTTGCTGTTCGATTCTGCCAACTTAATGGAAAGCGGCTTCTCGCTGGTGATGCTGAAGGTTTGGGCAGCATAACCCACCGAAGATATTTCCAGCACGGCATTGATGGACGTTGGAATAGAAAAGAAACCCTTGTCGTTGGTAGTAGTTCCCTTGTCGGTACCTCTGATTTTTACGCTGGCATTTGGAATTGGTACATTTCCCGGGTCAGTAACGACCCCTGTGATTATTACCTGCTGAGCCTGCACATAGCAAAACAGGCATATCAGCACACATGATAAAAAGAACTTTCTCATGGAGCAGTTATTTTGGTTAAACCTAAAGTTAACTTGCCCATCAAGATAGTTTTAAGCCGAATTTAACCGATAATTGACCGATTTTTACTAAACTAATTCCATTTAGCGTTGAAAATATGTGGCAAAAAAATGCCCGGCACGGGCAGAACAAGACAGTGGAGTTCCGTATTATGTAGTAGAAAAATGTGGTGACAAATTGCCACGTTCCTTTAAAAGTCAGGCGTATAAGTTACGCGATCAGATCTTGTATTAATCGGTTTAGTGGCAGAAAAAATTAAACATGATCCTATATAATTACAAACGTAGCTTATTCATGTCCAACGCTATTGCAGAGGGTGTGTAGCCTCGTACTTTAAACACCTTCCTGTTGGGGGGCAGGTAATTGACTTCGCCACCCCGACGGGTATAAACAGCAATCGCGGCGCCGCCACCAAAGGCACCGGTGAAAGGTGGGGGATACGCTTTTACAATTGCAATGTCTGTCATGGGTATATTGGCGATCTGTTGAGCAGACACCCTTACTTCATCCTGAAAGAACATTACCCCGCCACCACGCCACCTGGCAGCGCCTGTTGGTGTTATTTGCAACCCGGCAACTCTGCCTTGCAGGTAGCTGAAAACATTGGGAAAACCAATTGCACTGGGGTCATCCATAATACTAATTATCCGCTCGTCTCCTGACCTGAATAAACCGCTGACATATTCATCATTAAATTGCTGCGCCCGGGTTTTGGCGGTACTCCTCACAATGACCGCCGGCAGCGTAGTACCGCGGTCTGCAAAAAGCGCTTCCGGGGTTTCAACAGGCTTGTTCAGGGTTGGCCGCACTGCTGCTGGCGGATTACCTATGTAAAAGGGCCGGCCTGCAACGGCCAGGGATTCATAGCTGGAATCAAGTTGACTACTGATGCTGATATTCAGCGGCTGGTTATTGTCTTTTGTTCGCTGGAAAGCTAACAATGCATTGTCTTCAAACAGCCAGTTACGGATAGCGAAGGTGCCGTCCGGCGCCACAGTTACTTTCTGCTCGTCCCAGTCGCCAGTTTTGGTGAGAAGCATTGCTTGTAAACTGCCGATGTTCCTGGCGTCTTTTATCTGTCCAATCACTTCGAAAAATCGTTGCTGTAAGCCCGCCAGCAACGTGTATTTGCCGAGGGGCAACGAATCGGGTAAGAATATTTTACCGGAAGCCCGCCCTTCGATCACCGGCCAGCGGAGGCGGGTGCGCCGGCCCTCTTCGTCTTCAATGACCAGCTCCAGTGTTGCCAGGGATTGGTTCAGTAATTGGCCACCGCCATCTTTATAATCCACTGTTACAAGTAATGAATCGCCGGGTTGAAAAATATTTTTGTTAAATTTTATATCTAATCTGCCTGTCGCCTGCTGAGCCTGTACAGCACCCGACAACAGCAAGGCGATAAGTGATAATAAAGAGATGCTTTTCATACATATACCTAATCAATATTGAAGCCAGCAGCCCATATTAACATAAAAAATAAAGATAAAATTGACTGTAAGCCTCCCTTAAATCCGGCCTATTAATAGTCAGTATCGGAGTTATTCAAATAAATGGAAGTAATGCATTGGTTATTAATATTCTATTTAAATCAGTCGGTGATCATTTTATTACACATGCGAAGCAAATTTATTCTACATCGATAGTCTGCGTGTTTCACGTGCATGCACATACAACCGACGGCAAAAACCGGAATAACTCATATGAACGATCTCCCGGCCTTCATGGACCCTATCAACTACTTCAGGGGCTTTTCTTTTTCAGACAGGGCGATAAACTGATTACCCGGAAGGTGATCATCAGTCATTGACGAGAGAGCATCTTTAATAGGCCTGAGTCTGGCACTGTACCGAACTCAGGCTTTTTAATTTTTATTTTTCCGTCAGCTTCTGCGCGCGGTAGAGGTTATCGGTAGCCTGCAGAATTTTTGCTTTCAGCCTGGGATTAAAATCCGGATGTTTTTGCAGAAATTGTTGTACTACCTGCCAGGCATCTTTGGTGTAGTAGGCGCCGAAAACCGCGCTCAGCCAGTTCTGCGGAAAAAAGATATCCCCGGTGCGCTGGATCTCTTCTACCAGCTCGAGACTTTGCGGCAGGTATTTGTAAGATGTAGACTGGCGCAGCGGATGATGAAGGTACGCCAACGCAGTGACTACCCAGGCTTCCTTCGCCCTGTTCCTGCGATCGGCCAGGCCGGCAAAAAAACTGTCCCGTTCAGCAACGCTGGCCGACAAAGCCGGCATCAGAAAATCAAGCCGCGCCTTTTTATCTGCATCTTTCAACCGGTCGCGCTGACGGGCTATTACAGCATACGCCGTATCGTTTTTCAATGCAATGGTTAGCGCCAGCGAAATATAATCTTCTTCCGCCAGCTTCATACCTGCCGGCGGCTGCTGTTCCTTCCATACATCATACATTCGTTTCGCAGCATCTTTACTTTCATATACGCTCTGATATGTCTTGAACAATAACTTTTTATTATTAGGCTGCGTTTGTATTTCCATAGCCGTCCACAGGGCATCTTCTATTTGAGCTGCGAATGCCCGACGCTCCTGGGGGGTAATGAACGACCAGTAAATACCAGCCATGTAACCGGTAAGCAATTTGAGGTTGGTTTCCTCTGTTTCAAGGATCAAACCTTTGGTAAGCAGCGTAAGCAATCCGGCGGGTGACATATACCGGCCCGAGAGTACATTTTCATAAATGTTCACATATGCAGCAGCGCGGCTCACGGCGCTTTTCAAATTGAATATTTGTTCCTGCATTGTTTTGTCGGCCGGGAACAGCCCGTAGCCCATGCCATCTGCATTGAACAAAATAAACAGCGGCTTCAACAAACCTGTTGCAGCTTTCAGTTGCAAGCTGGCGGTGTTCATGTTCACGGTAATGGCGCGAACACTATCTGTATACACCAGTGCTATGTTAAAAACCTGCGGCCAAATACGGGCATCTCCTGATTCGGGCCGTTGCGTGATATTGAGTTTATCAATTTTGTCTCCTTTGTAGCGGATCGTATAATCGAATACAGGGCGGCCGGGTTGATTCACCCATACCTTGTTCCAGCTATGCAGATCATTCTTACTATATTTTGAAAGAATGTTTACCAGGTCATTCCAGGTGGCATTTCCGTATGAATATTTATGAAGATATTCCTGTACGCCTTTGCGAAAGTTGTCTTTCCCCATCAGCAATTCCATCTGCCGCATCATAATGGGCGCTTTGTGGTAAATGATATTGCCGTACATAGAACCGGCCTCCTGCAGATTTTCGAGTTGCTGGCGAATGGGATTGGCACCGGGCGTGCGATCTACACCATAAGCGGCCGGATAGTGGTCTTGCAGAAACTTCAGATTAAAGGTTTCACTTCCCATCAGTTTTTCCACCACTTTATCTGCCATGAAATTGGCAAACACCTCTTTCATCCATACATCATTGAACCATTGCATGGTAACCAGATCGCCAAACCACATGTGCGCCGTTTCGTGTGAGATAAGGCTGGTACGGGCAATAAGCTGATCTTTTGTTGGTTCTTTCAAAAACAGCGCTACTGCTTTGTATTGTACTTCGCCGGGATGCTCCATACCGCCGAACTGAAAATCAGGAATGGCGGCAAAACCTACTTTGTGGAACGGATAACGAATACCCGTCCACTCTTCAAGAAAGCGAAGCGCATCTTCATGGCCCTGGAATACCGAGTCTACATTGCTGCCGGGATCAGTTTCGCGGTACAGAAATTCTGCATTGTACTGCCCGATCTTTTTTTGCGCACGGGTATATACGCCCGCCGTGAAAGAGAACAGGTAAGTTGGCAACAGGTCCGATTCGGCAAAATTATAAACGGTTTGCGAACCGTTTGTGACACTGTCTTTCAGCCTGCCGTTCGCCAGTGCTTTCCAGCCGGATGGCACCCGTAATGTCAACGTAAAACGTGCTTTAAGATCGGGCTGGTCGAAGCAGGGAAATACGGTGCGGGCCCTGTCCGGTACAAACAGCGCATACAGGTAATCCGCATTACGGTTCAGGGATGCGTCACCGGCCGTGAATTGCAGGCTGATTGTGTTTTTACCTTTACGCAGATGTGATGGCGAAATCACAATATGTTCGCTTTCGACCTTTGGTGTGATCGTTTTGCCGTTAACGGTCAATGCCTGTATATGCCCCACATCCTGTTTGAAATCGAGTTGTAACGGCTGCATGTTGGCCTTCAGACTGAGGTAAATGGTTTCCGTAGCGCTGATGCTTTCGCTTTTTAATGCAGGTATCTTAAAATCGAGGTGGTAGCGAAGATCAGTAATCTCCGCCCGGCGATGTACTGCCAATTCGCTGGAAACGCCTGGCGTTACAGTTTGCTGTGCAAAGGCAGGCATACTCAGGCCCACAAGCAGGATCATATTTCTCAAGTTCTGCATCATGTATTTATAAGGTTGGGATCAGCAATTTAACCGGTTTGGGCAAAATGGCAAAGCGAACAGGCTACCGGTCTTGCCATTTCATATATGCTCCTGCCATTAAAAAAAGGAACTCTATGCTTGCACTTGTGCCTCAAAAGCAGCCGCGAATACTGAATACGTTTAACATGTCAGGTCAACTTCTTTTTTGTTATCCATTTGCCAACTTCGGGGGCTTTGTAAACAACCATTTGATGTAAAAGGTCTTCGATGTTATCGCTTACCAGCAGCATATCTCTGTTCACGTCTTTCAAAAAACCATTGTCAACCATCGTTTTCGTCAATACGTTCATGCTGTCATAGTAACCGTTTATATTTAAAAGCGCAACCGGTTTTTCATGCAAACCCAGTTGCGCCCACGTCAACATCTCAAATAATTCTTCCATTGTTCCAAACCCGCCCGGCAATGCCATTACGCCTTCACATAAATCGTTCATTTTAAGTTTGCGTTCGTGCATACTGTCTACCAGAATGAGTTCCGTTAAACCTTCATGGGCCAGTTCTTTTTCCAGCAGGAATTTGGGCAATACGCCTATTACTTCTCCGCCTTCACTTAATGCGCCATCTGCCACCGCACCCATCAATCCAACTTTTGCGCCGCCATACACTAACCTGATCCCTTTCTTTGCCAATACCTGTCCCAACAAGTTTGCCTGATCTTTATAAACTTCATTAAATCCAAAACTTGACCCGCAGAAAACGGTTACACTGTTCATGCTCCTATTTATAAATTTTTATGAGATAAGGTTATTTCTTCTTCCCGATCCTGTACATACGCCCTGCATCTGTTACTGCATACAACGCTCCATCTTTGCCCATAGTGATATCCCTGAACCGCTGGCTTTCCTTTTCCAGTAACCGCTCCTCCCCTGTTATCTTGTTATCCTTAATAACCAGGCGCACAATATGTGGTTTGTTCAAAGCGGCAATGAACAGGTTATTCTTCCACTCCGTCATGCTGTCGCCACTGTAAAATGTCATACCGCTTGGCGATACCACGGGGTCCCAGTAATAAACCGGCTGCTCAAGACCATCCTGTTGGGTTTTACCCTCACCCACTTTACCGCCGGCGTATTCAATACCATAGGTAATTGTGGGCCAGCCATAGTTCTTTCCGGCACGTATAAGGTTCACTTCATCGCCGCCCCTTGGGCCGAATTCATTTTCCCAAAGATCGCCGGTTTCGGGATGCCAGGCCAGGCCCTGCACATTGCGATGGCCATATGAATAGATCTCCGGTCTTGCGTTATGCTGACCGGCAAAAGGATTTCCGCCTGCCGGCTGGCCGTTCGTGGTTATGCGAATGATTTTGCCCAGTCCTGAATTGAGCGACTGTGCCTGCGGTCTTGTTTCAATATCGGAACGCTCACCGGTACTTACTACCAGGTTACCGGTTTTATCGAACAGGATCCTGCCGCCATAATGCAGGTTGCTGTTATGAGCTGGGGTAGCTCGGTAAATAACCGTAGCATTTTCGATGCGCTGCTCATCTGTTGAAAGCTTACCTTTTGCTACGCTGGTAAGGTTACCATCCTTTGTATTTTCTGAAAACACCCAATACACCATTCTATTACTGCTGAAAGAAGGATCGAGCGTCAATCCCAGCAATCCGCCCTGCCCCCTGCTGTTTACCTCGGGGATGCCGGTAATTGGATTACCAGCTTTGCCATCAGCAGTTACAATGCGCATGGTGCCTCCTTTTTGTGTTATCAGGAACCGGCCATCGGGCATAACGGTAATACCCCATGGATTTTTAAGGTCCGATGTAAGCACTACCGCTTCATAAGGTGTTTTCGTGGTTACCCCGCCAATGCGGGTCTGGCCTGCAAAGGCAGGCTTATAGTCGGCATTAGGCTTTTCAGTTTCCACCGGTGATCCCAATGTATCACCCGCGTTCGCTGATCCTGTATTTGAACTTTCAGTTGCAGCAGGATTGCTGTCATTACAAGCCATGGCCGTTACTGCAAAACAAATAGCTAAACAAATTAACTTGTACATATTGAGTAATTTTTTTATGGGCAGAAATAATTCATCAATGTTTATACCGGCTATTGCTCCTTTGAGCTAAACCTCCCTTATATACGGATCATTTCTTCTGTAAACTAATCAAAAACAATTGATTCGCAATATGTCCAAAATTATCATCACTTTATTAAGCTGTACTGGCTTACTATTTGTGACCAGATTGTAAAATATTGTATGAAAAAGATAATTATTGTTTGCCTGCTAACCGCGGGTTGTATGCTGGGCTCATACGCTCAGGATAATTTAAAAGATAAGGACCTGCCACCCGCCATTCTATCAAGCTTTAAAACTGAATTTCCCAATGCTAAGGATATTGAATGGAAAATGAAGGATGGCAAATACAAAGTAGAATTTGAAGTAAACGGTCTTGACCATTTTGCCAAATATGGCACCGATGGAAAATTAATGGCCAAAGGAATGAAGATCAGAACATCTGAACTTCCCAATGCAGTAGCAACATCTGTAAAGAATACCTATGCAGACAGAACTATTGATGACGTATACAGGGTTGATAAAGATGGTTCTGCCTTCTACCTGGTAAAGCTGGACGGCGATCCTGAAACGAAAGTTTTGTATTCCGCAGACGGACAGGTTGCAAAGGATAAACACTAAAAGGTCATTGATCGTACCAAAAAAAAACTCCGTACAGGCATTGTGCCGGTACGGAGTTTTGTTATTTATAAACATCATTATCGCTCCTTCTGGCCCCGCTCTACGCTTTTGATATCTTCTGCCAGATTCTTTTTAAAATCGAACTGTTCAAAATCAGCATTTGACGGTACATGAACCGTATAACTATCGAGCTGGTCAATTTCAATAGTGATCTCATCTGCTTTCAGATCGATGATATGGCCACCGGCATCTTTTGAAGCCGACAAATAATGAAAATGATACCCTGAGATATTTGTATTGTCCATGTATGCAGGTAACCGGTAACCAATGAGATCGCCACTGGCATTATTAAACTCAAAAAAACGTTGCAAGTGCAGCATCGCCGCCAGCGGCGTATGATCATGCTCTTTTACCGGCGGGAAAGCCCTGGTTTTTATATAACTGAACTTTCCACTGATATGAATGGAATAAAGTCCGTTCACATTGGTTAGCATGCTATCGAGCAAATGAAACAGCGATTCCCTGTTTACGTTGTGAATAGTGATCTTTTTCTCCGGATGAAAAAAATTGACCATCGCAAACGGTGTCAGGTGGTTGTCATCTGCCTGAAATGTTTTTCCTGTGTATTGAGTTTGATAAACCTTTCCCTGGAATACCACCAATTCTCCATCGAGTTTGTCAGGCGCACCCAGTCCGAAATTCCCGTGTTGCTTTAACAGCCTGTAAGAATAACTGCCATCGTACAAACCACCTATCAACCCCGCGCCTACGCCAACGGTGTACAGGTTGTTCCGAAGGGTATCTGCCTGATAGCTTTGGGCTGATAGAACAAGCGAGGCACCGGAAAACATAGTTACGGCCATAACGGCAGCCATTGTAGTTATTATGTTTCGCATGATCGGTATTGACAATTTGATGGCAAATATATTGATGCAAAGGAATTTTAAAGAATAAGATTGGCTTGCATTCTTTTCTTATGATGCCAGTGGTTACACATCGCTGACTTTGCACTATTAAGCGTGGCATGAGGTAAAACTTGCGCACCATCCCTGATACGTGGTATTTTATTCCATATACAAACACCTCGCTCTTGTTAAACTATTACTTATTCGCAGGTACGATTTTTATGCATAGATTATCAAAAACGTTATGAAAAAGTTATTTACACTGATGATTGTTTTACAGTCAATCATTATTGAGGCAAAATCGCAGATTCAGGGAGGAAACATAATGGTGGGCGCCGACATTGCCGATTTCAATCTTGGATTAAATGAAGGAAGTAACTTCTCCATTTTCCTCGATCCAAAACTGGCCTACTTCTTTACCGATAACCTGGCTATAGGTGGATATTTGAAATTCGGATTGGTTACATCGAAAGGGGCCGGTGAAAGCATCGATTACGGCCTTGGATTATTGGGCCGCTATTATCTTAGCAGGGATATAAACGTAGTTCGTAATTCCCGTTTCTTCATGGAAGCAAACGCAGGTATTGAAGGCACCAATCCCGCTTCCGGTGAAAACACCAATGGACTTGGCCTTGGCTTTGGACCGGGCTGGACCTACTTCCTCACACCTAATGTGGGTTTGGAAGCGCTGTTAAAATACAACGGCATTATCGGGTTTGGTGAAAGAGTAACCTCCAGCAGCCTGTTACTGTCGGTGGGTTTTCAGATCTACATTCCATCTGCCAGACTGGAAAGACGGCTCAGAGAATCTGCCAATTAAGCGAGCATGTTTCCGCATGATCACCCAATCTCAGGTTCTCATTTCCCACGCAGATCTGTAAAGAATAGGGTCATTACAGTATAATCAGTTTGATTTTTGCGCTTCAAGTTTCTTTTGTACCAGCAAGGCATGCAATACTTCCGTTGACAAGCCATGCAACGTAAGCCTGAATGCAGCCGAAGTGGTAGGCAGCGGTATCATCGGATGTTTATTGTTCAGGGCTACCAGCTTTTCCGGACAATTCAAAATAGTGGCTGCGTACAGCCCAATTACTTCATCGAGCTGTAACGAATTCGAGGCACGCCAGAAATCATTATCGGTTAAAAAGAACTGGTACACCGGGGTGAAAATTTCAATGGCGTTTGAAAGATCGAGGCAATTGGTCCAGCGATCACGGAAAGGCGCAAAGGGAAAACTGTCGTCTGTCGTAATAGCGCTGAAATCGGGGTTTTCCACCGTCTGAATAGATATCCCGCTTTTTTGCATCGCATTATTGAGGTTGATAATGAAATTATACAAATTGAGATCATGCTGCAGAAAGAGGTTGTCCTTTACCGCGTTCAGGTCCATGGGTTTTAACGGATGCATGGGAATATCTTCAATATTCTTCACATTATCTTTTATAAACCGCAACACTTCCGAGCCCAGCACAAAATGGCGAAGAATGAGGTAATTGGCTTCGGGAGTTATAAAATATTTCATGCCCACATACAGGCTTCTATGCAGCATTTTCGGCGCATTGATAGCATTGGGCAATATAGCTTTGAAGATCTGCAACAGCATAATTCCCAACCGTGCGAACACCCTTACAAAAGGATACAGGAATTGCTTTGTTTTGCGGCTTGAGTCATACAGGAAAGCCGCTTTGGCATCCGGACTGAACGGAATGCTTTTATCGAGGAACAGGGCGTGCCAGTGACTGGGGTCCCTGGGATTGTTTTCCAGGTTCTCGAAGTATTCGCGTTTATGTAGCATAAAAATTTGTTTTGGGATAACGGTTGTTCACTATCAATAATTGCCTAACTCCTGCAATTGCATTTTATACAACCGGGCGGTTACTTTAGCTGTCTTTACAATACGGGCGGCTATTGCGTCCTGTAACAGGTCGTTCTGGATCGCTTTTTCAAAACGCTCAAAATGATTATCGTTGGCGTCGCTGGTTTCGTGATAGATAAAAAACGACACCTGATCGTCGTGCAGGCGCAGCTGTTCCTGTATGGCGCGGCCCCATTTACCGGCCAATCTGTTACCCAAACCTTCTATGATAAACATGCCGCCCAACAGATCGAAAGGATTGGGCTGACTGGCCTTATGAAACATAAACGCGCTTAACGCTTCGCTGCCAATATTTTTTTCACCGTTGCGCAGTTCTTCATATGTGCCGCCACAGGCAAGATAGTTTTTTTCCAGGATCTGGTAATCGCGGTGCTCATCACGTGAATGGGTAATAAATGCGGAGCGGATATCGAAATATTCGATGGTAATATTCGAAGCGGCCCGCGCTATCCATTGTGAACCGTCAATTACCTGTTGCCGCAGGTTAACGAGTAACAACTTATAATCTTCGAGGGTAAGCGAACCATTGTAGATCTTTTTTACAATGGGCACCTGGCGTAATTCCGATTCAAAATCTACCCACACCGATGTTAGCTGCCGCACCAGCCATTCCTGCACAGGCTGCCCTGCCGTGCGAATCACCGGCGCTTCAATTGCATCGTTTGTACTTATTGAAACAGCAGGAGCAGTAGCTTCAGGCGCAACAACCGTCAACTGCATAAAAGAAGTAATAAACCGGCCGCTCTCGGGCACCATACATAAAAGTTTTTGTCCGGCCCGGAGTTTACCCGAATACAGCAACTCTTCCAGCATCAGAAATATGGAAGCAGCGCCTACATTCCCTTTGGTATGCAAATTCGTGAACCATTTTTCGGGCGGTATGGTACAGCCGCCTTTTTGCAACAGGTCAACGATCTGCGGTTTGAAATATTCGGATGAATAGTGACACAGCAACCAATCCAACTGGTCAGGATCAATTTTTCCTTCATCGATCAGGTTAAAGAAATGTTGTACGCCCAGCGGAACAATATGCTGAACCAGTTTGAGGTCTTGTTTCAGGTTGATGGCGGAATCCTTATCGGCTTCGCTGAATGAATTATAATTCATCCAGCTGCCGGTTGAATGGCCATTGTTCTTATTGGTGCCGGCATACATGCACACATCGTACAAATGGGCATTCGAGCGAAGATCTATCCAGTCAATTTGTAAACTCAACTGGTTACGCGAGGGTTTGTTCTCCAGTAACAGGGCGCCGGCACCGTCTGACAACATCCAGCGCAGGAAATCCGTTTCCAGGTCCAGCGTATTTTTTTCCTTTACCAGCGCCTGTTGTTCAAACCGCTTCGCTTTAAACATACGGCTTGGCAATTCACCGGCACAGGCAATGGCATTAACGACCTCGCCTGCTTTTATATGCAGCCATGCATTTTTTATGGCCATCATACCGGCAGCGCATACACTCTGGTGACTGGCCACTTCACATTGAGCTAATTGTGCATCGCCATGCACCATACTGGCAAAACCGGGTACCGGCAGATCGCCCTGCGTGGTAGCCGCGGATAAAAACCGGATCTCATTTTTCGCTTTATCTGCTTTTTGCAAACAGCTATGAATGGCAGCGGCCGTCATGCCGCTTACGGTATGCGTGGTTTGCTGGTTTTTATCGATAGCGTAATAGCGGGAGGTAATACCGTTTTGTTTGAGCATTTTCTGCCTGGTGCGGGAAGGCTTTCCAAACAGTAAACCAAGGTACTCTTCAACTTCTTCATTTGAAACGGGCGCCCCGGGCAAATAAGCGCCGGCGGCTGTAATATAAACAGGGTTTTGGGAACTCATAATTAAATGGTGTTTAATGCTGCTGCAATAACATCTTAAGGCAGAAGATATTGCGACAATATCCTGAATTAGTCGAAAAAAAACCGTTGTATTACTTAAATAAATGTTAACCGTAATACAGGCATGATTTTTACGGCTGAAAAAGCATGAAAACAGAAAAAGAAAAAATGCTTGCCGGTGAGTTGTATGATGCCCTGGACCCGCAACTTTCCGAAGAAAGGCTTAAAGCCCGGCTGCTCATCAAAGAATTGAATGATTCAGGAGAAGATCAGACAGCGGAGCGCGCCCGCATACTACAGGAGCTTATTCCCGATGCAGGAAATGGGCTTTGGCTGCAGCCGCCTTTTTATTGCGATTACGGTTATAATATAAAACTGGGCGATAAAGTATTTTTCAATTTCAATTGTGTGGTACTCGATGTAACGTTTGTTACCATTGGCAGCCGCACTTTGTTCGGCCCCAACGTACAGATCTATACGGCCACACATCCTGTTGATCACAGGGAGAGGGCTTCCGGTCTTGAGTTTGCCAAACCAATTACCATTGGTGAAGATGTTTGGGTGGGCGGAAGCGCGGTGATTTGCCCGGGTGTTACCATTGGCGACCGCAGTGTGATCGGCGCCGGCAGTGTGGTTACCCGCGATATTCCGGCCGATGTATTTGCTGCCGGCAATCCGTGCCGGGTTATAAGGCATTTGGGGGAGGGAGAATAAACATCACAATAAAAAAGCCCCGATTATGGGGCTTTGTATGTATGCGGTTTCAGCGAATTGCTATTTGATCTTCGGACATTTTACTTCGGCTCCGTTCTGGAATAGAATAAACCCATCTATCTCCTGTTTATCGTTCCTGGTAAATTTGAGTTGAATATCCGGTTCTTTTACAAAGAAATTGTCCTCTTTTTCAGGATGCAATACTGCCGGGCGTTGATTGGTTGGCGTTGCGATCAGCTCACTGCCTTTCAATTCGATTACCAGGTTCAATCGTTCGTTGATCGTATACTCGCCAATGTATTGCTTTAGCTTGTCCTCAGCCAGTACAATCGCTTTTCTGGCTCTCGGCACTTCATATGGTTTGTTGTACAGGATGGCATATATGTCGTTCGTGATCTTACTTAACCCGCCTGAAGCGGCATTCGATAACAATACGATACATATATCATCTGCCGGCAAACGGCTGAAGTTGGAAGTAAACCCGTGAATACCGCCGCCATGTGAAAGTACCCGTTTTCCATAAACGCTATCGATGCTCCAGCCATACCCGTAATGGTTCTTTACAGGTGTATATGCTTTTTCCTGCTGCGCATTAGTAAGTACAATATTCTTAAGCAGTCCCTGGTGCCAGCGCAACAGGTCTTCTGTAGTTGAATAGATAGCGCCGGCTGAAAAAGAAACCGAAGAATCGACGATCGTTGAAGGAATGGTATCTTTTTCGGTTACCACAAAATAACCGGTTGATTTATATTTATCCTGAAGATGCGTGAAATCGAAACCGCTATGTGTCATTTTCAACGGCTTAAAGATGTAATCATGCACAACCTGCTCATAATGTTTTTTTGTTACCGACTCAATAATATAACCCAGCAATAAATACGCGCTGTTTGAATATGACCAGCCTTTACCGGGTGTAAAACCAAGCGGTTTATCTTTGAACATAGCCATCATTTTTTCCATGTTGGCAGGTTTCGTTACCTCATTCTGCATAAACGTTCTGTCGTTCGTATAATTATAAATGCCCGAGGTATGCAACATCAGGTTCTCAATAGTGATGCTGTCACCCTTCGGATATTGCGGAAAATATTTACTGATGCGGTCCTGAACGCTTAGTTTGTTTTCTGCCTGTAATTTTAGAATAATAGCGGTAGTAAATTGTTTGGTAACCGAACCTATCTGGAAGACTGAGTTCTTATCATGTAATACGCGGTTGGCCATATTGCGATAACCATAGCCTTTATTGAGCAGCACTTTTCCATTCTTTGTTACCAGTACGGTACCGTTGAATTTATTCAGTGAAGTATAAGCCTGCATCAACGTATCCAGTTGCGCTGCCTGGTTCTGCCCAAAACCTGCGCAGGAAACACACAAAAAAGCCAGCGACATAAAAGCAATAAATACTTTCTTCATATGTTAAGTTTTACTAATTCTTTCAGGCGGTGTTGCCCGTTTAGTTTTCAGCTCAACCCATTTGACGCAGGATCCCCGTTCTTGTTACAGCCTGGCACGCTTTTTTAATTGTCAGCAAAACAAACCACATTCTTTTTTATGAAAACTAAAACTGCAAAAGCTGCCCCCAAAAAGGCCCTGATCATTGAAGATGAAGGCGATCTTTGCCTGTTACTGAACATTTTGCTCGATGGAAAAGGAATGGAAGTGGAGCATGTTCAAAGCCTGGCCAAAGCGGAAGAATTCCTGCAACAGGAACAACCATCCCTGGTATTGCTCGACAATCGTTTACCCGACGGGTTTGGTATCGACTTCATCGGCCATATTAAAAGTCAACATCCCGCTGCAAAAGTTATTATGATCTCCGGTGTTGACGCGGCCGCCAGTGACGTTGCTATTGAAAATGGCGCCGATGTATTCCTCAAAAAACCGTTCACAAAAGCGGAACTATATAAATCAGTAAATGAACTACTGGCATAATCTAAGATCCGGGCTTCGAAAAGAAGCCTTTTTTATTATCCATTAAGGCGCTCTCCGGAATGCCCGGCCCAAACTTTCTACAACTGAAGTCAGGAGCATTCACAACAAGTCGCATTTTACCTCACACATTGTCGTTTTCTCCCCTCATTTTTATTTACCGCCAGGTGTAAGTTTGTATCAACAAAAAACCAATCACATGGCAACTACAACAAAAATTGACGAATTTGTAAACAAACTTAAGCATCCGTTGAAAGCAGAAATGGAAGCGGTAATAAAGATCATTCGCGAAGCCAGTGCCGACCTTGAGGAAGATGTAAAGTGGGGCGGGCCCAGTTTCGATTACAAAGAACCGATGGCAACTTTTAATCCAAGAATAACCAATTACGTTGCTGTCATATTTCACAAGGGCGAGCTGATCAATGATAAAACCGGCGTGCTGGAACCGGGGCCTAAGGGAAAAGCTTATGCAAAGTTTCATTCAATGGATGAAGTAAAAAAGCACAAGGCCAATCTGCAAAAAGTAGTGAAAGCCTGGATAAAAATAATGAACGCACAATAACAACAACCTGTTGAAAAGAAAAGGCCGCCTTCGGTTTGAGACGGCCTCTGCAACGATTTACCTTGCTGCAGGTATCGGCATTTTTTCCCATACATCATCACCCGGCCGGTCAACAGGCAATGAATTTAGCCTTGAATACCGGCGCATATCAACCCAGTAATGCCCTTCGAACGCCAGCGAATAACGGCGTTGGTACAGCAGATCGTTTATCAACGCAGCCTGGCTGATGCCCCCGGCATAGACAGTCAGGTTGTGGCTTGTCCTGATCCTGTTAAGGGCAACAATACCGTCAGGCAAACTGTTGTTCTGGATCTTAGCTTCTGCATAGATCAATATCAACTCTTCATTACGAATAACAGGTATGCTGGTTACGTTCACCGGGTATATCCATACGTCGCGATCGGAACTCAATCCATCCTGGGTTTTTGAACTGGTTCGTAGCGGTGCTTTGGCAAGCCTGGTATCACCGGGAGAAATATTTGTTGCAAAAGACGGATGGGCTAACCGAACATTGCCCGTTTCATTTCTCTTAACAAAGAGCGGGTTCAGTATATCGCCCTGAAACGTTGCAAACGCATGTTTGGGACCAGCATTAAAATTGCCATTCAAATCAAAAAACGATTCACTCAATGCGCTCAATGCGGCCGACCATTGTTGCCGGTAAACAGCCACCCGTGCAGCAAGCGCACGGTTGAATTTTATAAATCCTGGCGCATCGCTGTAATCATCGAACCCCGAAGGCAATGGCGGTAAGGCAGCAGCTGTCAACGCAGCTTTTCCTTCATCGAGCAAACGGGCGATGGAATCGAGCGCAGCCGCCTGGGGTATTACCGATCCCGAAGAAGGGTTGTCACCAGCCAGGTTGATGTATATTCCATTGGTGCCTGCCAGGTTCAGGTTCATCAGCAATTCATGAGCGATAACAGTTTTTGCAACACCGGTAAAACCCCTGCGTTCCGCATCCGTGATGGAGGTAGATCTGGCGGCTCCTCTTATCAATTGCAGGCATTCCTTTACCACTTTATACCGGGCCTGCCAGGGGCCGGTAATATAAAACCGGCTATTGCTTAACTCAACACTACCGCTGCCCAGCAGATCGGTTGTATAACGTTGTTCAGTGGGTGAAAACCGGTAGAGCTCGCGCCCAATTATACCAGTAACATCTAAATAATTATCCAGCGCCAGGCGCATGTTGAGCACCGTATTGGTAGTAAATTCTTCCAGCTTTTGTTTTGTTGGGTCATTACCCAATGGATCGCCGGCGCCGTTATCTTTATCTTTTTTACAAGCCTGCAAAACAAATATGAACAGCAATGCGGCTGACATTACCGTTTTGAGTACAGGATAACTTTTTTTCATAATAGCGGGTTTGACAATAATGGGCGAAAAATAGGGTATTTATTACAGTTTGTTTAGTGCTTTTTGAGTGATACAAGATCACATTCAGAAAGACGGTTCAAGCTGCAAATACCCGCAACCGTTAATCTTCGCCATCAGGATCAACCACATCTATTTCCGCCACACGGCCAACCTGCCCGTCTTCCAACCGCACTTTTATCCCTCTTGAGTGATAGGCAACTGATGTCAGCAGGTCTTTTACTATCCCATAAGTAAGTTTACCGCTCCGCTGGTCTTTTTTTAGAATGATCGCGACTTCCAGACCAGGATAAATATCTTTTCTATATTGACCGTTCATATTCTTTCTTTTACCAGCCTGCAAAATTACAATTTGTCGCAATATCCCCCTGCAATTGTCGGGATCTGCCCTGCCGTTTAGCCGGTTATATTGTAGGTTTACAACAATCAGTCAAAACCTACCACCATGCTTCAACAAAAAAACGCCGTCATCTATGGCGCGGGCGGTTCCTTAGGCAGATCAAATGCATTCTGGTAACTTTGCCGCCATGAAAGTGTATGCCGAAACAGAAAGATTAAGGCTGCGGGAACTGGTGCCTGCTGATGTTGACGGATTTTTTGAAATGGACTCCGATCCGGATGTTCATATTTATTTAGGCAGCCAACCTCTGCAGCAAAAGGAACAGGCGGCAGATGCCATTCAATTCATCCGGCAGCAATATATCGACAATGGTATCGGCCGCTGGGCGGTCATTGAAAAAAATACAAATACATTCGTTGGCTGGGCCGGACTAAAACTAATTACTGAACCAACCAATAACCACATCAACTACCTCGATCTTGGTTACCGGCTTTCCAAAAAATATTGGGGTAAAGGTTATGCATCGGAAGCAGCAGCGGCTTCACTCGCTTACACATTTAACGAGCTACATGCTAATCAAGTATACGCTATTGCCGATTGTAACAACACTGCATCTAACAGGATCCTCCTAAAAACCGGGTTAATACTTGTTGAGACCTTTGTTCACCACCAGATCCCATGCAACTGGTACAAAACCGACAGGTTTACATTTGAAAGCAAGCAACTCAAATAAAAAAAAACAGGCAGTCATCTGGATTTATACCGGACAACTGCCTTAACAAATAAACTTTTTATTAGTTGCTACGATTACTCAATACGGGGCGATTTTTCCGCCGTCCAATACTGGTCAATGCTGTTTATGCTGACCGGGCTTTTCATTCCTGTGGTCCTTTTTATTATGCGTAACATCATCCCCTTTTACATCCTGTTCTTCATTCTTTCTACTGTCAAGATTATCTTTATTTTCCGGTCTCATATGCCTGTCTTTTTGCACTTTAGGACTTGTTGATGGCATGCTTTCATTCTTTTTCATACAATGCTATTTTTATTATAGCTGCATCAATTCATCTGCCACAGGAACATCGTTCCACCATTCATATGGCCTGTCATTTGAGGTATATGTAGTAGGATCGTAATGCTATTTTGAAAATTTTTATATAGTAAAACTATGAGACACTTAATTTGCCTACTGCTTATTGCCGGCGCAATGGCATGTAAAAACAATCAGAACGACGAGGACAGCGTTAGCATTGCCAAAGAAGCAAACAGAGATAAATTACCCCGCGACAGTAATACAGCAATGAGTGATGATGCAGCCGAACCCACTATGGCGGTTGACAGAGTAGATGCCGACTTTGCCGTTGAAGCCGCCAGTGGAAGTATGATGGAAGTTCAATTGGGCGGTCTGGCGAAAACACATGCAGTCAATGCACGGGTTAAAAATTTTGCAATGATGATGATCGATGATCATATGAAGATGAATGAAGAACTGAAAAGAATTGCAACGGCTAAGAATATTACATTACCGCAGGCATTAAGCGCTGAAGCCGCAAATGACATAGAAAAATTGAACAAAAAGGAAAGGGGTGAATTCGACAGAGCGTATATGCGAATGATGGTTAACGATCACAAAAAAGATCTGAACGAGTTCGAAAAGGCAGCAAGGGATTGTAAAGACCCTGCATTGAGAAGTTTTATTAAAGAATCTTTGCCAGTGCTGAAAAAACATCTTGATTCGGCCCGGGCCATTGAAGCCTTGTTCGATGTGGGCAACCAGCAACCTTCACCCGCATATCCTTAATACAACTAATATTTAATTAATATAAAATCGAGAGAAAGGCCTGCTGGCGACCAGGCAAGAAAGGGTGTGTTATTCGCCTTCCGGTAACCGGAATGCGAATAACACACCCTTTTTTATACAGTACTCTTTTTTCCTTATTTTTACTTTATCAAATTACACGTATGGACCTGAAATGTTATTCAATTCTTCCCCCGCCCGTAATTTAACAGGCAAAAAACTGTCGGTTAAATTCTTCCATTTGCAATCACTGCAATAAAGTTTCCCATTACAGCTTGTAACAGGGCCTCAGTTGTTTTGTCTGTTCTCACCTGCATTTATTTCTCTTACAACATTCAAAACAACGAATAGACGATGTCTAAATATATTCTCATGGTGTTTACCGGAGCATGCAGTTACGGTATACTCTCCACATTAGCCAAACTCTCATACAAAGAAGGATTTAATGCAGCCCAGGTTTCATTTGTTCAGGCGCTTATTGGCGCACTGGTGCTTTGGGCGATGGTGATAATACAGGAAAAAAGAAATTCTGTCAAAGAACAGGCATCGCCTGTTACCGGAAAAAGTATCCTGTTGTTATTATTTACCGGCGCAACGATAGGTTTAACCACATTTCTTTATTATTTATCGGTACAGTTCATACCGGCATCTATTGCCATCATTGCTCTTATGCAGTTTACGTGGATGACCGTGCTGCTCGACTGGTACCTGCTGAAAAATGCACCGGGCGCTATGCTGCTGACCGCGATCGCCTGTATACTGGCTGCAACCGTTATGGCTTCAGGCGGACCTGATACCATCAAATCCCTTTCTCTTACCGGTATTTCAGTAGCCCTCGCATCTGCACTGTTTTATGCATTGTACATTGTTGCCAATAGCAAGGCCGGTAAAGAAATACCAACCATAAAAAGAAGCGCCATTATGGTCACGGGTGCAGCGATCGCTATCTTTCTTGTTAACTGTTACCAGTTACGAGACAGTATTCCACTCAGCTTTTCCTTTTTTAAATGGACGAGCCTGCTGGCTTTGTTCGGCACCATTATTCCCCCGCTTTTATTTGCCAAAGGTATACCCAAAGTGGGCGCTTCCATCAGCTCGGTACTGATGGTAGCCGAAATGCCGGTTGCCATTATATGCTCTTCACTGCTATTGAAAGAACCTATTCACGGCATTCAATGGGTGGGTATGGCCATCATGCTCGGCGCTATTGTTTATTTAAATAGTAAAAGCAGGGTGAAATAAGGAAAAAACAGGATTTAGGGAAAAAATCACAAGTTTTCGGGAAATGTGTCTATTCTCCGGCGCCCTTTTGATTTGCAATTTTACATCGTCAATAACGACAAGCAAATCAAAAAAAATAAATAAAAATGAAAACGTTCACAGTTCCAACCAGAGAAGAAGTATCAGCAAATAACCAGGCCATTTTCGATACCCTGAAAAAGAAACTGGGTAAAGTACC
>CBIHPC010000054.1:0-26380 GCA_966211305.1 uncultured Niastella sp. | reverse complement strand
TATTGAGAATATTGAGCCCGCCATGATCGGTTGCTATCCATAAAAGCCCTTTGTTGTCCTCAGCCACATCCAAAATGATATTGCTGCTGAGAACGGCTGTGCCTTCGTTGCTGGCAACCTGCTGTATCGTATTGCCGACGGGGTTGAACCGGTAAATTCCATTTACAATGCCGCTGCCAAAGATCCATTGTTCGTCCTGCGAATCGATGAATAACCGGTAATTGAATTTACCCGCGCCCTGTTTTTGCTGCAGCAGCTTACTTTGGCTGATCGCTTTTTTGGTTCCGCCGTCGTATTGCTCAATAAGGCCATTGCAATAAACAACCCAGATGTTGTTTTTCGAATCGGTTCTTACATCGGCAATTACATTTACCTCGCGGGTAGTGTTGTTGATAATGGGTATTACCCCTTTGTTCTCTTCGAAATAGTAAATACCCAGATCGCGGTAAACGAATAAATACCCTTTGTCAAAAGGAACGATATCGGTTAAACCGTAACCGGGCAATCCATGTCTTTGCAAATATTTGTCAACGGCCCGGTCAAATTTCTCCGTTGCGGGATCGTAGATATTAAACCCAATTCTCGTTTCAATCCATAAATTATTATAGGGCCCGGCTATGATCTTTGAAATAAAATCATCGATAAGAGAGGTAGTATCCTGAATGGAGTGGCGGAAAGCCTTAAATGTGTAGCCATCGAAACGGTTCAATCCGCTCATGGTGCCAAACCACATGAACCCTTTTTTGCCTTTGTAAATGCAGTTTATCTGGTTATTGGAAAGCCCCTGGTTGAAATCGAGGTGAGCAAAATGATAGGGAGTTGGCTGTTGTGCCTGCAACAAAACGGCAAAAACGATACATACAGGCAGTACAACCAGTTTTCTGGCAACAGATTTAAGGAACAGCAGCATAGGAATGGCAAGTATAATAAAAGAACCCCGGCATTAAAAACTTTTATAAAGCTAAGTTTTTATTCACCATCACAATAAAAAACAAAAACGTCGTTTGCGTAGGGGTGAATGCCGTTGCCAACTCCCTTAAAATAAAGGTTTATAATACATTTTTGACCGCTGCGGGCGTTTCAGCCTTTTTAAAACCACTGCTTAAAAATCAACCGGTTTGTATTATAATTGAGTCTAAATTGCCGACATGAGGTTTTATCTGTTCGCCATAACAAGCGTAATAATTTTCAGTTGTAACGATGCGGAGCCGGAAGAAACGTACGAACCTGTTACACCCCCTATTCAATATACCGAGGCCAATTATTTTTTTCATGAAACCTCGTTATATACCGAAGGGTTGCTGATGCACAAAGGACAATTGTTCGAAAGTACCGGTTCTCCTGATACCCTGCGCAAATCGCTGATCGGCATCGATGACCTGAAAACCGGTAAATTCATTACAAAAGTAGCGCTCAAAGACACCAGCCTGTTTGGCGAAGGCATTGTTTTCTTAAAAGACAAATTGTACCAGCTTACTTATAAGAACAGGGTCGGTTTTATTTACGATGCAACAACATTTAAACGCACCGGCCAGTTCCCCATCGAAAGCAAAGAAGGCTGGGGCCTTACAACGGATGGCGCGCATTTGATCATGAGCGATGGCACCGATTCGTTGACCTGGTTACACCCCGATGATCTGAAAAAAGTAAAACGATTGGGAGTTACTGAAAATGGCCGCAGGCGCGACAGCCTGAATGAACTGGAATACATCAAGGGATATATTTATGCCAATATCTGGCTTACCGATCATATCGTAAAGATCAACCCCGCCGATGGTAAGGTAACAGGTAAACTCGATCTGAGCGCGCTTTCCATGAAAGCATCAATGGCAAACCCTGAAGCCGGCGAAATGAACGGCATCGCATACGACTCCACAACTGATTTTATATATGTTACCGGCAAACACTGGCCGCATATTTACCAGTTACAACTTAAGCAGGAATGATCACTTTTTTGCCGAGGAACTTCGGCTTTGTGCCGAACCAGTAATCGACAAACACCTTTACGCGGGCCAGCTTTTCGCGCAGCTGCACCCGGAAACCGTATTTGGCGCTTACATCTGCCGCGTTGAACGCAACGGCATCGATCCCTTCCTTACGGGCCATATACAATGCCCGCTCATTATGGAATTGCTGGGAAATGATGGTCACCGAATCCTGGCTGAAGATCTTCTTTAACCGCACAACGGAATCGAAAGTTCTGAAACCGGCATAATCGAGAAATATGACCGCAGAATCGATACCGGCCGCCATCAGATCGGCGCGCATGTCTTCCGGTTCGCTGTATTCCTTGCGGCCATTATCGCCACTGATTACAAGGTATTTTATTTTCCCTTCCTTCAACAGCCGGGCGGCTGCATCGATGCGATAAGTATAATACAAATTGGGATAACCGTTGGCAAGCGTTTTGGAAGTTCCGAGCAATAACCCCACTTTATTATAAGGGATGGCCTTTGTATCGGTAAATAGCTTTCCTTTTGCGTTTTTATCGATGATGTAATTACAAATGAAAACAGTGATCAAACAAACGGGTATCAGGGCCAGCATGCCGTACCAGATCATTTTTCTTTTACGCATAAATTAATGACAAAAGGCGGTTAAAGGTTGAAAGAGGAATACGGCTGTTAAAATAGGAATAAGTACGCACAAAGGCGAATAAGACCGGCTATTGTAACAGGCAAACTTCGCTTTTGTGATTTTTTTTAAGAAACAGCCCGACAACAGCGATCACATTAAATTTCGGCATTAAGTGTTTGCAAAACAATAACCGGTGGCAGATTAATATGCGCTTAAAACAACCGCAGTTTGAAGTAAACACCCATGAAAATCCTTTCATTTGTGGATTTTTTTACCCTTGATTGTGTGGAATGTGGATTGCAACTTATAAAGGCTATAGCTATCACAGGGATACGAGGTACAAAGTAATTAAATATTTTAATAACAACAGGAATTGTTCATATGACGGAACCCCGTAGTTTTTTACTCGTTGATGATGACATCGACGATATTCTTATTTTCCAGGAAACGCTGAAGAAGGTAGATGAAAAAATTCAACTCTTCTACGTTCATGACGGAAAAGACGCGCTTGATTTTCTTGCCGAAAATAACGGGCATTTGCCAAGCCTTATTTTCCTCGACATCAACATGCCCCGTATGGACGGCAAGGAATGCCTGAAACACCTGAAGCATGATGAAAAATATAAAAACATCCCGGTGCTTATGTACACCACTTCTTCTCAATCGTCAGACATTGAAGAAACCATGATGACGGGCGCTATGTGTTTTATAACAAAACCATGGGGAGTTAATGAGCTAAATAGCCTGTTGTCGGCCATTGCCCATACACCTGTTCAAAAACTACCGGGCACCTTACAATCACTTCAAAAAAACATAAGCTGCTTTATTGTTTGTTAGCATATTTCTGATTTGTTATGATCCTCATCGTTGATGATAAATACGAAAATCTGTTCTCATTAAAAACATTACTGCAACTCTACGCTTATGAAACCGATACGGCCGCTTCGGGCGAGGAAGCCCTGAAAAAAATACTGAAGAACGAATATTCCGTAATAATCCTCGATGTGCAGATGCCCGATATGGACGGCTATGAAGTAGCGGAAGCCATTTCGGGCCTTAACAAAACCAGGGACATTCCCATCATCTTCCTGTCGGCGGTAAATATCGACAAACGATTTATTGCAAAAGGGTACGATTCCGGCGGGGTCGATTATATTACCAAACCCTTCGATAATGACCTTTTATTGATGAAAGTAAAAACCTTTCACCGGCTGTATACGCAACGCCAGGAACTGAAGCAGGTGGAAGAGGCGCTGCGCCGGGAAATTGAGATCAGGAAAAAATCGCAGCAGCAGGTAGAACAGATCAATTCCCTGCTTGAATTCAAGGTAGAAGAAAGGACCAGGGACCTGATGCAGTTAAATAAAGACCTCGAAAACCGGAATGCCGAACTGGCGCAATATGCGTACCTCGCCTCGCATGATCTGCAGGAACCCTTGCGCAAGATCATTACCTTTATAAAGATCATAGAAGAAAAATACCTGAAAGACATTCCCGAAGCAAAAACCGAAATGTCGAAAGTGATCACCTCATCAGAAAGGATGAGGAACCTGATCAATGCCGTATTGAGCTATTCGAAATTATCGGCTGTTTCCCTGTTTACCCCGGTAAATGTAAATGAAGTGGTAAAAGACGCGTTGGCCGACCTGGAACTGACCATAAAAGAAAAACAGGCCGTCATCGATGTAACGCATTTGCCCGAAATAGAAGCCATTCCCGGACAAATGCGTCAAATGTTTCAGAACCTGCTGAGCAATGCGTTGAAGTTCTCGAAAACCGGGGTTCGTCCGCAAATAAACATCTGTCACGAAGCCGTAAATGAAATGTCACTTGAAGCGGCGCCCGATAAGAACGGAAAGTTTATCCGTATTCACATCGCCGATAATGGCATTGGCCTCGATGAATCGTATATCGACAAGATCTTCGTGATTTTTCAGCGACTGCATGGCAAAGCACAATACGAAGGCACCGGCATCGGGCTGGCCATTGTAAAAAAGATCATTGAGAAACACAACGGGATCATTGGCGTAAAAAGCAGGGAAGGCGAAGGATCAACGTTTACGATCGTACTTCCCGTAAAACAAAGCAACAGTACAAACTAGCTTTTCAACCAACAAAATATTCCTAATAAGATGAATGCTTTCAAGCGTAATCTCATCATTGGTTATGGTATTTCGCTGTTACTGCTTATCGTCAGCGCTGTAGCGTCGTACGTCAGTATCACCAACTTATTGAGCAGCGCCAAATGGGTAAACCACACCAATGAGGTACAGAAGAAGGTGGAAAAGGTAATAGCCGGCCTGGTTGATGCCGAAACCGGCCAGCGGGGTTACCTGCTTACCGGAAAACCGCAATTCCTCGATCCCTATAACGGCGCCGTTGACCGTACAACGGTACTTTTAAATGAAGTAAAGGGGCTTACCACAGATAATATCCTGCAACAGCAGGATTGCGATCTTTTGAAGAAACAAGCCATCACCCGCCTGAATTTCCTTGGCGAACTGGTGCAGAAAAAAAAGAACAATGAACCTGTTTCAGATAGCCTGATGGTACTCGGAAAAAAGTATATGGATAGCGTACGCGTAATTGTAAAACGCATCCAGGGCCGTGAAGTAGCATTGTTGAAGATCAGGACCCAGAACATGAACCGGTTCGCTGCCAATACCCCCACGCTCATTATTATTGCTATGCTGCTGGGGATCGTAGTGACAATTATCTCATTTGTGCGGGTGATGAACGATTATGAAAAGAGAGCGGCGCTGCAGGCGGAACTGCAGGAGAAAGATGAACAGATCTCGCGAAGGATCACCCTTATCAATGAGGTGGCAACCGAGATCTCGGGCGGTAATTACGAGGTAAAAGTTGAAGACACGGGCAGTGACGCCCTCGGCGGCATTGCCGGTTCGTTAAACAGGATGACCGAAGCGCTGAATTTCTCCTTCACGAACCTGAAAGACCAGCAATGGCTGCAAACCGGCATAGCCCGGCTGAACGAGAGCATGATCGGGAAAAAGGAACTGGAAATACTCACTTACGACGTCATAGAATTTATTACCGGTTATACCAATTCAATACATGGCGCTTTTTACTTACGGGTTGATGAAGATGAACTACAACTGGCAGCCGGTATTGGTTTCAGTAAAAAGGAACGCCCTAAAATTCATTTTGGGGAAGGGGTGGCCGGACAATGCGCACAATCGGGCCGGCAGATACATCTTGAAAATATACCCGATGCCCAGGTAGTGCTCGATTACACGGGCGGTTCTATTAAACCGGTAGCAATAGTGGCATTGCCTGTATTCTACGAAAGCCGGCTGAAGGGCGTTATCGAGATCGCTTCCATGCAACCCTATTCATCCGTGGCACTCGACTTTTTACGGGTGGCAGGTTTCAATATCGGCATGGCCATCCACAGCGCCCGCGATCATCAGCGTTTGCAGGAACTGCTGGCAGAAACCCAGGCGCAATCGGAAGAACTGCAGGCACAACATACCGAACTCGAAAATATAAATGCCGAGCTGGAAGCGCAGGCAGAACGTTTACAAACCAGCGAAGAAGAACTGCGGGTGCAACAGGAAGAACTGCAGCATGCCAACCAGGAGCTGGAAGAAAGAAGCCGCCTGCTGGAAGAGAAGAATGAATTGATCCTTGAACGAAACCTCGAGATCCAGGCGCGCGCCGAAGAACTGTCGCAAAGTACCAGGTACAAGTCGGAATTCCTGGCCAATATGAGCCATGAACTGCGCACCCCGCTGAATTCAATCTTGTTATTATCGCGCCTGCTTACCGAAAATCATCCCAACAATTTAACCAGCGACCAGGTTGAATATGCCAATGTAATTCAAAGCTCGGGCAAGGGACTATTGACACTTATCGATGAAATACTTGACCTCTCAAAAATAGAGGCCGGCAAAATGGAGCTGGAGTATACCGACATCCGCATTAGCGAACTGGCGAATGAACTGCAATCATTATTCGCACCGCTCGCTACGGAAAAAGGTATCGGTTTTTCTATTGAACAGGAGGACGATCTGCCGCTCTCGATCGAAACCGACCGTTTACGGCTCAACCAGATCTTGCGCAACCTGCTTTCAAACGCACTGAAGTTCACTAAAAAAGGATCCGTAAAACTGCATATTCAAAAGAAAGACACCGACTTCTGGTTCACGGTTAAGGATACCGGTATTGGTATTGCACCTGAGAAACAGGCCATTATTTTTGAAGCATTTCAACAGGCAGATGGCAGCACCCGCAGGCAATATGGCGGCACCGGCCTCGGCCTTTCCATCAGCCGCAAACTGGCCCAATTGCTCAATGGTGAGATCACCATTACAAGTGAAGAAAATAAAGGCAGTGAATTTACGCTGATATTACCGGCGGTGAAGATCGATAAAATTCAACAACCTGCCACTACCGGTGAAGTTCCGATTCAGAAAGAGCCGGTTGAAAAAACCAGTATTCCACTACCGGTACGTGATAGCGAATTCTTATCCCCCGTTATCCCCTCTCCTGTTGATGACGACCGCAGCGTCATCGCTGCCGGGGATAAAGTAATACTGATCATCGATGACGATACGGCATTTGCCAAATCCCTGCTCGACTATACCCGCGCAAAAGGATATAAGGGTATTGTAGCCGTACGCGGCGATGAAGGTATAGCCCTCGCCAAACAATATCTGCCGCTGGGCATTTTGCTCGATCTGCAATTACCTGTTGTCAGCGGCTGGCAGGTAATGGATGAATTGAAATCAGATGTGAATACCAGGCCAATACCGGTGCATATCATGTCGGCCTACCAGGCAAAAACAAAGAGCCTTTCTAAAGGCGCGGTTGATTTCATCAATAAACCGGTAGCATTTGAAAAGTTGGGCGAAATGTTCTCGAAGATCGAAAGCGCATTGAATCGCCATCCGAAAAAAGTGCTGATCGTTGAAGAGAATACGCAACATGCCCGGGCGCTTGCGTACTTCCTCGGCAATTACAATGTGGCTTCCGAAATAAAAGGTTCGGTAGAAGAAGGCATTATATCGCTCAACAAACAGGAAGTGGATTGTGTGATCCTCGATATGGGCATACCCGCACAACGCTCCTACGACACACTGGATGAAGTGAAAAAAACGCCGGGCCTGGAAGAAGTGCCCATCATTATTTTTACGGGTAAGAACCTGTCGCAAAACGAGGAAGTTAAAATAAAACAGTATGCCGATTCAATAGTGGTGAAAACCGCTCACTCCTATCAGCGCATACTCGATGAAGTTTCATTGTTCCTGCACCTTGTTGAAGAGAACCGCAACGAAGAACGTTCGTACCGGCGTAACCGCAAGGCGGAAGCGGGCGAAGTGCTGAAAGGGAAAACAGTGCTGGTAGTAGACGATGACGTGCGCAATATTTTCTCGCTGAGCAAATCGCTGGAAAGTTATGGCATGAACGTCATTTCCGCCATCGACGGCAAAGAAGCATTGCGCCAGTTGGAAACGCATTCAAAGGTGGATATGGTGCTGATGGATATGATGATGCCTGAAATGGATGGATATGAAACAACGAAACAATTACGCAAAATGCCTAAATACCGGACCCTTCCGGTGATAGCGGTAACCGCCAAAGCCATGACGGGCGACCGGGAGAAATGTATTGCGGCAGGCGCATCGGACTACATAACCAAACCGGTTGATGTTGACCAGCTCATTTCACTGTTACGTGTTTGGCTTTATCAATAAAAAACACCTATGATCAAAGAGGAAGAGCTGGATATGCTGATTGCTACCCTGTTCGAACAGTATGGTTATGATTTTGGCAATTATGCAAAAGCCTCGCTTAAACGAAGGGTAAACCGGGTAATGGTCATAGACCGCATTCCCAGTTTTGCCGAGCTGTTATATAAAGTAAAGACCGAAGAGGGGTATTACAATCATATTGTGCAGGAACTTACAGTGAATGTAACGGAGATGTTCCGCGACCCGATGGTATTTAAAGCCATCAGGGAACACATACTGCCTGTACTGGCAACCCACCCTTTCATCAGGATCTGGCATGCAGGGTGTTCAACCGGCGAAGAGGTATATTCGATGGCCATTATGCTCGAAGAAGCCAACCTGTTGCATAAATCGCTGCTTTATGCAACCGATCTTAACCCAACCGTAATTGATAATATAAACCGGGGAATATTTCCGTTGTCGCAAATGAAACAGTATTCAGAAAACTACATTGCATCAGGCGGCAGGAAAGATTTTTCGCATTATTATACCGCCAAATACGACTGGGCAAAATTCCACGACCGCTTCCGCACAAAAATGGTTGTTGCCACGCATAACCTCGCCTCTGACCGGTCGTTCAATGAATTTCAGATCATCATTTGCCGCAACGTACTTATTTACTTTGACAAGGTATTGCAGGATAAAGTGCTGACCCTGTTCGATAACAGCCTCGAAAAACTGGGTTACCTGATCCTGGGCTCAAAGGAAAGCCTGCGGTTCTCAGCCGTTGCCGGTAAATACACGCAGGTAGCGCATAAAGAAAGAATCTGGCGAAAAACGGACCGCTGAGCTCAGCTACCGCTTTTTTCAAGTGGTTGCGTTCTGAGCTTCGGCATGGGAGAATATTTTTTTATCACCGCATGGATCTCCTCCAGCCGGAAAGGTTTTGATATATAATCGTTCATGCCCGATTCAAGACAACGGTCTTTATCCTCCTGCATGGCATCGGCTGTTAAAGCAACGATCGTTATGTTACGGTGATGCGTATTGAGTTTTCTGATAAGCTCAGTGGCCATGAACCCATCCATTTCCGGCATATTGATATCCATAAAGATCATGGCAGGATCATGCTGCAGCAACATATCTACCGCCTCGCTGCCATTGCCCGCCGTAATCACCTCGAGCCCCATTTTTCGCAACACCTCCGAGATCAGCAACAGGTTCAGCGGATCATCTTCCACAACCAGCACTTTGTTAACATGCGTGAATGGCTGAATAAAAGGTATCGCTTCCCTATTGTCGCCGGCCCTGGACTTATTAAAAATAACCGCCAGTAAATTGTTGAGCTCATGCATTTTTACCGGTTTCGACAGGAACTTGTTGATGCCGATATTTTCCGCTTCGTGCTGCACCAATGTTTTCTCAAGCGATGAAAGCATCAATATAAAAGGTTCAGTATGCCCCTGCAGCAGTGCTTTTATTTCTTTCACCAGGCTGATGCCATCCATCACCGGCATCTGGTGATCGGTAATGATCAGGTCGAACAATTCGTTTTTTTGAACCGATTCCGCGATCAGCAGCAATGCTTCAGGCCCGCTGGTACATACTTTACAGGGAATATGCAGGTATTCGAAAATACCACGCATCAGTTTACAGTTGGTTTCGTTGTCGTCGATGATCAATACTTCCCTTAATTGGGGTTTTAAATCGAACACTGCCGGCGGCGCCGCATTCATAACCTGTAACGATAAATTGAAGGCAAACGAACTGCCGCTGCCTGGTATACTTTCTACCTCCAACCGGCCACCCATCAGGTCCACCAGGCTTTTGGAAATGGTAAGTCCCAACCCGGTACCGCCATATTTACGGGTAGTTGAGTTATCGACCTGGGTAAAGCTTTCAAAAATAGCATTGAGTTTATCTTTAGGAATACCGATGCCGGTATCCTTTACCGTAATATTGACGTCAGTAAATGAGGTATTGTCCTTTGTATATTTCTTACCAGGCTGTAAATGCACAAATACTTCCCCCTTGTTGGTGAATTTAACGGCATTGCCCATCAGGTTCATCAACACCTGTTTTATGCGAATGGGATCGCCCAGCAATTGAGAAGGCAGTGCCGGATCGATGGAGCAAATTAACTCCAGGCCTTTTTCTTCCGCTTTTATGGAAATAAGGTCTACGGTATCCTCAACCAGTTCGGCCAGGTTAAAGGGCACTTCATCAATCAATAACTTACCGGCTTCGATCTTTGAAAAGTCAAGGATGTCATTGATGATGTTCAGCAGGCTGTAAGCCGATTTGCTCACGTTCTTCAAATAATCGCGTTGCACCTTTTGCAGTTCGGTGGTAAGCACCAGGTCGGTAAACCCGATAATACCGTTCATGGGCGTACGCAACTCATGGCTCATATTGGCCATAAATTCACTTTTGGCCCGGCTGGCCGCTTCTGCACTCTCTTTAGCCACTACCAGCTGCTGCTCCATTTTAATACGCTCTATAGCTGTGCCCAGGGTAACGGCAAACGATTTAAGTATGGAAAATTCGGTTTCCGTCCACACGCGTTCATACTCATTGCTTAAAGCAATAAAGCCCCAGAACTGGTTCATCACGAAAACAGGCAGGGTAGCAACTGATTTAATCCTTCGTCTTTCAAACATTGCCCGCAGATCATCGTCTTCCACATCTTTGGTAAGGCGGGAGAAAACTTCATTGTTGCTCAAAGCGGCTATGGCGTTTGGCATAAGCCTGGCATCGTAATAAACAGGTGATTTGAAATTTATCTCGTCGGTACTTTGCAACCAGCGCATATATGAATCGGCATACAATTTATTTTCGGCCGCTTCGAACCGCATGGTGTATATATTGATACCATCGGCATTGATACCTTTCCCCAATGAGCGCATCGCTTCCTCGATGGCCTTGTTCAGGTCATTGTTACTGATAAGCCCATGGGTGGCTTTCGCTACCGCCTGCAACAACTGGTCTTTTTTCTGCAAATGCCAGGTGGCAGCCAGCAGATCCCGCTGGCTTGACTTCAGGTTGTCGCGCATGGCTATTAGCGCCTTGCCCAACGTATCTTCCTCACTTAGCGGATGAAAGGGCATATCGAAATTCCGTTTCCCGATCTCATGGGCAAATAAACTGGTCACCTGTAATTTTTCCGAAAGGTTGTTTACGGCAACTACCATTTCTCCTATTTCGTCGCGCGTGGTGTGATGGTCTACCTTGCAGGTAATACCCCTTCCCAAATCGTTCACTATATTCCTGATGCGGGCAATGGGCGTTAGGATCTTTTTGGTAAAATACAGGGAAAGCAAAAAACCCACCAGCACAAACAACAGCGATAATACTATTATAAATACCCGCAGGTTGTACCGCGACTGCGCCAGCCTGGTATTCTCCTGCTCAAGGAACTGACTGCCTAATTTATGAATATTATCAAGGGAATGAACGATGGCAGCGGTTCGCGGCAGCACCTCCTCTTCAATTTTTCGCTCCGCCTCCATTTTTGTTACCGGGTCATCATAGTCCTGAAACTTTTGCAGCGAGGCCATGATCTCCTTTTCAACAACAAGCAGTTGTTCAAAATGGTTAAACACGAGTTGCAGACTGTCGGTAATTCTTTTTTGCCGCCAGGTACTGGTATTGGCAGTTATATTTTGCTTTGTAGCAACATACTCCGAATCATGTATCTTCCTCAACAGTTCTTTATCGCCCTCATTAGAACGCAGAAACACCCAGTTGGTGGTATACATTTTCGATTGCAGCAATATGGCGTTAAGTTCATCGATACCCTGCAATGAAGGCAATATGACATCAGATATTTTTTCCGAATGCCTGTGGTTTCCGATGAGGGTAACGATCGTAATAAACCCGTTTATCAGGAACACGCCCCCTAAAAACCAGAAACTGAATGCTATCCGTTGTTTGATACTAAACTTCATAGGAATATTGCCTGACACTTTTTTTCTTTAGGGAATCGGATCAAAGACTATTATCGACCGCGGGTTATACTATCCGGCTGGCCTGCGCGCTTCAAATGTGTTGTAATAACGCTTAAAAATCCCTAAGTGATTGAGTTGGAATGAAATTACCTGGAATTATAAATAAATAATATATCAATAATTTAATGTAAACCCTTAGGCAGACGTGGAGAAAAAGATCGATGTTTATGAAACGCGTTTTTTAAATTAGCATATTATGTACCGACTCATTGCGATACTTCTCGTGTTTGTAAGCGCATCATCTTTTGCCCAGACTACCGGAAACTGGAATTCGTTCAAACTGGTTATCATTAAGGCAGATACCGCCATTTTAGACACTTCATTGTACAGCGGCCGGGATACTATGGTTGCAGAACAGCAAAGACAATATTACCAGGCGGTGAAAGGCATTGAGGAACAGGTAAATTGTACCGATTGCCCCCGGGATACCAATTTTATAAAAGAGCTTAAAAATCAGTTATCGTATCTGAGATCGATGGAGAACGAAGTAAAACAGTTCAAATGCCATCATATACTTTCCTCTTATTCGCAGGCGGTTTATACATTCTACTTTAACGAAAACAAACCCTACGCTAAAATAGCAGAGTCACCGGCACAAGAAACCGATCTGGCCGGTCTGGCCCGGTTGGCAGACACCTCCAAAGCTGACTATATAGTATTTTTCAGCAACGTTCATTCAGCAATTAAAAACGGCCAACCGGTTTTAAAACTTACCACCTCGCTTTACTCCAAAAAAGACAATAAGATCATTTTTAGCAGGGAAACCGAAGGCGGCACAGACAGCAAAGGGGAAATGTGGACCTGTACCAACGCGGTCACCTGTATGTTTATAAATGGAGTTAAATCATCGACAGACGAAATTTTTTCGGTTGTAGGAAAAAGACAGGCCCGGAAAAAAACGCCGGCCGGCGCCCGTTGACACGATAATTCACAAGGGGCTTTATGGAATAAGGAGCAAACGGCATCATACGCCTGTTTGACTGTGCCAGTAAATAAAAAGAATTTCGTACAATCGCAATATGCAAAACACAACCATACTGTACCGCCCCGTAGGTCCTAAAGAACTGGAATTGATTCAACAATCAGGCTGGAAACAATTTCCACCCCGGCTTCCCGAGCAACCGATCTTTTACCCTGTAATGAATGAAGAATATGCCATTCAAATTTCAAGGGACTGGAATGTGCCCGCCTATGGATCGGGTTATGTAACAAAGTTTGCTGTCGATAGCGAATATGTAAGCAAATTTGAGATCCGGAATGTAGGCGGTGAAATACACAACGAGCTATGGGTTCCTGCTGAAGAAATGGATGAGTTCAATAACAATATTGTGGGATTGATAGAGGTGACTAAAGAGTTTAAATAATAATCAGCAATGAATATTAAAGCATTGCTTCTATCTTTCGTGCTGGCAGCAGGAAGTCTCCATAACAGTGTTGCCCAGGAGAAGAACGAGGATATATTTACTTCCTATATAATTGACCCGAAGAAAAGCGATCTGAAACTATACTGGAAGAACGACAAAAACGAAAAATTCAACAGTATCGGTAATTTGAAGCGCTGGCTCGAAAGTCAAAAAAAGACGCTGGTCTTTGCCATGAATGGCGGCATGTATATGGAAGACCGTACACCCCTGGGACTATATATAGAAAACAGGAAACAATTCAGGCCATTGAACAAAGCCCATGGCAGCGGCAACTTCTACCTGCAACCCAATGGGGTATTTTATATTACTACCGACAATAAAGCGGTTGTTTGTCAAACGAAAGATTTCGCGAACAATGGCAAAATAACATACGCCACCCAATCAGGGCCGCTACTGGTGATCGATGGTGAAATCAACCCGGTATTCACAAAAGGCTCTTCCAATACGAACATCAGGAATGGTGTAGGCGTTTTATCAAATGGCCAGGTGGTATTTGCCATGTCGAAAAGCCTTGTCAATTTTTATGATTTCGCCAAATACTTCCAGGAAACAGGCTGCAAATATGCCCTCTACCTCGATGGTTTTGTATCACGCACCTATTTACCCGGGAAAAACTGGACGCAAACCGGTGGAGATTTTGGGGTGATTATTGGGGTGACGAAATAATTATATCATTTAATGCGTCCAGATCATTCCTTGCGGGTTGATATTCCAATGATATTTTTGCGCTTCTCCAAATGAGGAAAAATCCATACGTTCTCCAAGGATAATCTCTTTATAAGCCTGGTACATCTGCCGGGCTGCAATTATAGGTTGCATTCGCCCAACCCCGGTACAGAGGCCTGGAATAGCCACTGATGAAATCCTTTCATCATTTTTTGCTTTTATCAAAATAGCTTTCATTGCCAGATATGCATTGACAGAAGTATCGATATTGAAGTTCGTTGGCACACGCATAGTTGGCGCGGAAATGAGCAATGGAACAACCTTATCGCCTGTTTCCAATGTCAGTGCCTGACCTACCAGTAACTCGCCTTCCGGAAGCGCTTTAATGATCTCTTGTAACTGCTTTTCCAGGTCCCAGCCAAATCTTTCGGAAAGCGCATAATCGAGCCCGCCATCCATAAATCCGAAGGAATTGGCCGGACTAACTATCGCATCACATTTTACGGTTATTATATCTTCCTCCATAATAACAACATCCTTCTCTTCGCCAAAAAAATTCCGCCAGGCAACAACCAGCCTGGACTCGATGGCGCACAAAATGATCTTCATATAATAAAAGTACTTTTAAAGTCTATCTTCTACCCCTTCTCCCCCTTCAACCTTATAATCTCCTTTATCAACTCTACAGGCAGTGGTTTGTTGTGGGGAAAATGCAACGAGTCTTTGGTGCCCTTTGCCCTGAATGGCGTAAGCTGTTCTTCCATTTCCGTCAACCCATAAACAGGATAAAAACCAATATGCTTTTTGTAAGCAGCAAAATACAAATGTTCCTTTCCTACTGTAAACGCCGGCATCTTGTACCGGACGCTTTCCTCCGTACCAGGTACAACCTCAAAAAACAATTGCCGTAAAACATTTAACCGCTCTTTGATCTCCGGTTCAAATTGTGCAATGTATTTTTCTACTTCATTCATTGCAGCAATATAACACCCAATGCAAGCAATGCCGGCAGGGCCTGAATAAAAAAGATCTTTTTACTCGCTGTAATGGCGCCATAAATACCGGCCACAATTACACAACAAAGAAAAAAGACAGCCACATTGGTACTCCAGGCCCTGTCGGTTATAAAATACGACCAGATGAGACCCGCAGCCAGGAATCCATTGTACAAACCCTGGTTGGCTGCCAGCACTTTGGTGGGCGCAAACAGCTCGGGACGTAATGAGCCTTTAAATGCTTTTCTGCCTTTCGTTTCCCAGGCAAACATTTCGAGATACAAAATGTAAAGATGCTCCAGGGCAACCAGGCCCACTAAAATGTTGGCTAATATTTCCATCTTTAAAAAGTTTCGTCAACCAGGTCTTTATTGATCATTGCGCCGGCGAAATTACCACTATAAGTGGCCATTGCAACCGATCGCATCATAAACGTAGCATCACCTGCCGCATATATACCAGGCACTGTTGTTTTGTAAAACTGATCCACAACCAACAATCCTTGTTCGCTCAACGCACAACCCAGTTGTACCGGAATATCGCAATGCAGCACAAACGGCAGCTTCGAATATACAGCTTTCATCGATAGCGTACCGCCATCTTTGAAGCGCACCTGGTTCAAATGACCGTTCGTGTGCTCAAAAGCTGTGATCTCCTTTTCAACAATTGGAATATTATGTTTTGCCAGTTTTTCGGCCTGTTCAGGAGTTAAAGTTGATTTACCATTTGTAAAAAGGGTAAGATCCTTCGTCCAGTTACTAATGAGTTTGCAGAACTCATATCCCATATCGCCATTAGCCATCACCCCCGTTCTTTCATGTCGTACTTCATACCCATGGCAGTACGGGCAATGGATGGCTGTAATGCCCCAGCAGGCGGCAAAACCGTCAATTGCGGGCATTTGATCTTTGATCCCTGTGGCAAATAGTAGCTTTCGGGCTGAAAATGCCTCGCCGGCTACGGTTTTTACCTCAAAACCCGCTTCTGTTTTGGCGGCAGTAACAACTTTTTCTTCCAGGAAAGAAACCGTTTCATACCTCAGCACCTGTTCTTTGGCCTGCATCGCGATCTCCTTTGGCGTTTTGCCATCGTGCGTAATGAAATTATGCGAATGCGGCGTTTGCCGGTTACAGGGTTCTCCCCCATCTATTATTAAAACCTTTCGTAAACTCCTGCCCAATGCCATAGCAGCGGATAAGCCCGCATAGCTTCCGCCTACAATGATCACATCGTATTGTTTTTCGTCTGCCATAAAATAATTTTTAATCTGAGGATTTAGGCAAATGTAGGGAAAGATTTACATTTGCAACACAGTTGCATATCATTTTCGGGAGATATCATCTCCATTTCCGGATAATAAGATCTTTTTGGGCTTTTATTACTCAATTACATTTCCCTTTTCGCATGTCCGTTATGTTTCCCAATTCGTAAATCATTTTCCTGATTGCGTAAGCAGGTTTTTGCCTCCAGCACTTTTCTTTGCACAACGATTTTTTCTCCTTCCATTGTAACAATTAACAATAGATATTCAATTGTTACGCATTTTTTGTGTTACCACTACACTTGCCTGTAGAAAATGATCTGTGCTGAACAAGGTAAGTGACAAAAGCTGTTAAAAAAACCTTTTCCAACTAATTACCTGTTTATCGTACCTGCACTGTAACGGAAGGAGAACCAGACACAGTGTAGTTGCCTAAACAGGTTCTTTTTATTGGCACTATACGATTCCCTGCCAGAACAACCGGTCACCTGATAAAAAATCAACATACCATAGCATTTGTATTAATAAATGAAAAACAATGAAAATTAAGCTTCGTCTTTTTTTGTTCTTATTCCTGATTACCGGTTTACAAACCGTTCTGCTTGCGCAGCAAAATGGCGTTCTGCAGGGAAAAATAACCACGGCCGATGGTAAACCGGCTGAAAGCATTACGGTTGGACTGGCCAATCTTAAAAAAACCACAGCCACAAACCAAAAGGGCGAATATAAACTTACCGGGGTAAAACCAGGTACCTATACCATTCGGGTAACCGGTGTTGGGTTAACAACAGTTGAAAAAACAGTAACCATAAATGCAGGCGAAATACTGGTGACCGATTTTTCACTGAATGAAAATCACGCCACTTTGCAGGAAGTAGTGATAGCAACCAGTAAAAACAAGCCATCGTTCAGTGAAACTGTAGCCAAAATGCCGCTGAGCCGTTTGGAAAACCCGCAGGTGTATACTTCCATCTCCAAAGAACTGATCAGTCAGCAAATGATCGTTGACTTCAGTAACGCATTGAAAAATACACCCGGTCTTTTCAAGATCCAGGGCAACCGCGGTATCAATTCCGATGGCGCTACATTTTATTCACTTCGTGGTTTCCGTACCGAGGTATCGATGGTGGATGGACTTCCCAGCCAGTCGAACGGCGAATGGGACCCCATAACCGTAGAACATCTCGAAGTATTGAAAGGCCCCTCTGCTACTCTGTACGGCAGCGCCGTCACCTCATTTGGCGGTTTGATCAACCTCGTTACTAAAAAACCGGTGGATACTTTTGGAGGCCAGGTATCTTATTACACCGGCAGCTATAACCTTAGCCGGTTTAGTGCCGATGTATATGGCCCGGCCAATAAAGAAGGCAACCTGTTTTTTCGCCTGAATGCGGCCTATCAGAACCAGCAGAGTTTTCAGGATGCAGGATTTAGAAAATCGATTGTCATAGCGCCTGCCGTTGAAATAAGGGCCAGTGACAGGCTGAAGATCAACCTGAATGCCGAGTTCAATAATTCAGAAATGACCAGCCCATCCGCTATTTTTCTGAACCGCACCCGTCAGTTCGTGGCCCGCACCCCCGATGAACTAGGTTTTAACTGGAAGCGTTCCTACACTACCAACGACATCACCATGAAAATGCCCACCACCAATATCCGCGCCATTGGAACCTATAAATTCAATAGCGACTGGACCTCACAAACCATCATTTCGAACAATTCGCGTAAATCAGACGGTTATTACCAGTACCAGTTTGTACGCAAGGCCACAGACGACACCCTCGAGCGCAACGTAAGCCTTCAGAACACGATCAATACAGCGCTGAACATTCAGCAGAACTTCACCGGTAAATTTAATACCGGCAGCATAAAACATCGTGCATTGTTTGGACTCGATTATGTTCACTTCAAAGTAAATAATGACAACTCTCCCTATATCGTATTCGATTATGTAAATGGCCAGTATTACGATGACAGGAACTATGCAAAAATATCCCGGTACGCTTTAGACCAGCGTTTTGCGGCCAGCTCTGCCAGTGCTACCCGTAACCATACCGTTTCTGAAGTATACAGCGCCTACGCATCTGACGTAGTTAACATTACCAGCCAGTTGATGGCCATGCTGAGCCTTCGGGTAGACCGTTTCAGCAGTCAGGGTACGCGCAACCACCTTGCCGATACAATGGTAGCCAACACCAGGTATCAGCAAACATCGCTTTCACCCAAATTCGGCCTGGTATACCAGGTAGTTAAAAACCAGGTATCGGTATTTGCCAACTATATGAATGGCTTCAGTAACCTGGCCCCTGTTACCCAGCCGGTGCCTGAAGTCTCAGGCGTGCTGAAACCCCAGCAGGCCAACCAGGTTGAGGCCGGTGTTAAGCTAGAGCTGTTTAACAGCAAACTGAATGTTACAGCCAGCTATTACGACATTCAGGTTGATAACATGACCCGTACAGATGTATATGTAAAAGAAGGACGTAATTATAATATAACCGTTCAGGATGGCACACAACGCAGCAAAGGATTTGAAATAGAAGTGCTGGCCAGCCCTATAACCGGTTTATACATGCTTGCCGGTTATAGTTACAATGACAGCCGGCTCACAAAAGGCGCCCCTGCCCTGCAGGACAGACGCCCTGCTTCTGCCGGTCCGCGTAACCTCGGCAATGCCTGGATAAGCTATACGCTTCCAAATGGAAAGGCTAAAGGGCTGGGTATTGGTTTTGGCGGCAACTATGTTGATGAACACATGACCGCTAATTCAGCAACAACCGGCGTATTCACCCTGCCTGCATATACCTTGTTGAACGGAACAGTGTTTTACGATGCGCGCTGGTATCGCCTCGGAGTGAAGTTCGATAACATCACCAATGAATTATATTTTGTTGGCCAGGGTACTTTGACGCCGCAAATGCCGCGCAGTTTTATGGCCAACGTAACCATTAAGTTCTAGTCTCTTTTTCCATGTAATAATAAAGCAGCATTTTAATTGTCTATAAGGTGGGTCGTTCGCTTCCAGCGGGCGGCTCACCTTTTGTTTTATTACCACCTTTTATATTACCATTGTGTAATCGTGAAAAAACTTTTCCTCATCGCGTAACCACATAATTGATTTAGTAATTAAATTGCGTACGCATTAATTCTCCTTCCAATCTACCAATATTTACATACGCAGAACGCTTATGGCTCAACGCAAAGCAACTCGCTGCGTAACAATTATTACACTGTTAAAGGCCCGATCTTGAATCGCGTATAACCTAACGCAATTCTCTTTATACGGTGAACGCGGAACGCTGAACGCAAATTCACTAAATGCATGCAGTCATACCTGTGCACTTTTAAACCGTTGCACAGGATGAAACATGCCGAATAAGCGTAAAGGAATTGTATTGCCCAAACGAAAAGCAAATTGAAAAAACGCCTGTAGTAGCGTATGGGGATACCCATGCCGGCACCGTAACGTAGCATACGTTTCGGAACGGGATTGTATTGACTAAAGGAAAACGAAGCATGAATAGATGTAAGATCTATGAAAAAAAACAATCTCTTCATACTTCTTACTTCCTGCGTCTCCCTTTAAAATCATTAAAAAAAACAAAGACTAACCAATAACAAACAGTATCAATTAATCATTAAACAGAAATTTAAAACCATGGAAGCCATTATCGCATCAGCACGCCAGGTTGCCACACCGGCGCACCCCGACAAACCGGGGCAGGCTATCACCGGTACCGGCGTATTGCCACCGCCCATGAAACCAATGATCATTGACGTTACACCTAAAGAACGAACAGCACTATCGAATGTGGCCAACATTCTTATTAAAGCATTCGGCCATTATGAACACCCCGATTATATTTCATCGCTGCACCTGAATGCATTCCAGTTATTACCTGAACGTATTGCAGGCATTCTAAGCCGTTTTGGCGCCGACTTCTCCGGCAATCAATATGGCGCGCTTGTATTCAGAGGCCTTACCGATGTTGATCAGGACGCACTCGGTCCTACCCCACCCTCCTGGAAAGAGACCGACTATAGCAAGCTGATCAAATACGGATTCATCTGCTCCCTGCTGCATGGCGCTATTCCCTCGAAACCGGTTCAGTATTACGCACAACGGAAAGGCGGTGGTTTGTTACATGCCGTAATTCCCGATGAAAAAATGAACTTTACCCAAACGGGTTCCGGTTCCCGCACCGATCTGTTCGTACATACCGAGGATGCATTCCTTTTCAACCAGGCCGATTTCCTGAGTTTCCTTTTCCTGCGTAATGAAGAACAGGTTCCTTCAACGCTCTATTCGATCCGCTCGCATGGCGACACGAATGGGGTAATGGAAGCGTTGTTCAAACCCATTTACAAATGCCCGAAAGATGCCAATTACGACGATGAGGAAAACGCCGGTGATGAGGTAACCACATCTGTATTATACGGCAATCGCAAAAGGCCATTCATTCGCTTCGATGCAGCCGAACAGATCTACAATGAAAAAGCCGGCCAGAGCCCCGAAGCCATGAGCAACCTCGTTCGCTTTTGGGAAGAGGCCCGCCAGCTCATTTACAACGAGTTCATCCCCGAATCGGGCGATCTCATTTTTGTAAACAACCACCTCTGCGCCCATGGAAGAAATTCTTTCATAGCCGGTTACCGTAACGAGAACGGTCAAATGGTAAAATGCGAGCGCAGGCTAATGCTGCGAATGATGAGCAAAACAAGCCTTATCAATATCAGCTCGGTAACGCATACCGATGACCCCTACTTCATCATGGAAGAACATTATGGGAAACTTTTTCACAACGATCCTTCACAACAATAACCGAGTTTAACAATGGAAAAACAAACCTCGATCTCGATATACGCAACGGAACTACCCGAAAATGAAACGGACGATACCCTGTACAATGACATCTTTCATGAAGGAACGGAAACCGAATATCGCCTTGCCATCAGGGCTGCTGCCGAACAGATCTCCGGATTTTTAAAGCACACAAAAAAGCCTTTCAGCGGTATAAAACCAGCCACATTACTGGCTGAATTTGAGCATATCAGTCTGGATAACCCATTGCCTGATTATAAAAGCCTGTATGACGAGGTTAATGCGTTGTACATAAAACATGCTACCGCTTTTCATTTGCCGCAATACATAGCGCACCTTAACTGCCCGGTGGTAATTCCCGCGCTGGCCGCCGAAGTGATCATCAGCGCCATCAATTCTTCGCAGGACACCTACGATCAAAGCGCAGGCGGCACGTTTATCGAACGCCGGCTTATCGACTGGACCGGCAAACTGATTGGCTATAATACCCAATGCGACGGCGTATTCACCGGCGGTGGTTCTCAAAGCAATTTGATGGGCTTACTGCTGGCCCGTGATTATTATGCCCTCACGTATCTTAACCATAATATCAAATTACAGGGGCATCCGGCCAATGCACATAAGTTCAGAATTTTTGTGTCGGAAATGGCGCATTTCAGCAATCAGAAAAATGCTTCGCTGATGGGACTGGGTGAACAGGCTATTATAAAGATTGGAACCGATGAGCGCTTCCGTCTCGATGCTGCACAATTGAAGAAAGCGGTTCAGCAGGAAATAGAAAAGGGCAATATTCCCATAGCCATCGTGGCCACTGCCGGCACTACCGATTTCGGGAATATCGATCCGCTGGAAGATATCGCCCGCATAGCGAAACAGCACAACATGTGGATGCATGTAGATGCCGCTTACGGTTGCGGGTTATTACTGTCAGATAAATACCGGCATTTGATAAATGGTATCGAGCTCGCCGATTCGGTAACCGTCGATTATCACAAATCGTTCTTTCAACCGATCAGTAGCAGCGCCTTCCTGGTAAGGAATAAACTGCACCTCAACATCATAAAACATCACGCCGATTACCTGAACCCAAAGGAACAGGATTATGATGAGCTGCCGGCGCAGATCAACAAATCCATTACCCAAAGTACGCGCCGTTTCGATGCCCTGAAGCTGTGGTTCACGCTACGTTTAATGGGTAAACAAAAGCTGGGCCGTTATACCGATACGATCATCGATACCACCGAACAGGCGGCCTGTCTTATCGAAAACGCACATCACTTCGAGCTGTTGAGCCATTCAGACCTCGGCGTGCTGGTATTCCGTTATATACCACAGCGTACGGGGCATTCCGCCCCCGCCAGGGCTTCGGCGAACACGGTCGATATCTGCGCCATGAACCTGTATATCAAACAAGCAATGTTCTTCAATGGGGAAGTACTGGTGGCCAGCACAAAGGTGAACGGACAGTTCTACCTGAAGTTCACCATCCTGAACCCGCTCACAACCATTCAACACATTCAAAACATTTTAACAATCATAAAAAAGCATGGAAAAGATTTTGAGCAACGCAGCCACGCAACGGCAAACAGCTGAGCACATCAATTACACGGCGCTTATAAACAGTTACTGCCGCGAGTTCGGCAACTGGAGCCGGTACGATGGCATTCCGAAATATGACGAGGTGCTGGCCGACTGGTTTCAACATACCGGCCATACCATGCATGTGCGCATCGATTTTTCTACCATAGGAGCTGAAGTATATATCCCGTTGCAGTATTATTCCGAAACCGGCATGCATAGTTTTTATTTCCCGGTGGCTGAAAGAGACCTGTCGGCCAATTGCATCAGCGACATTGGCGCTACCCGATTTCTTGAACTGGTAACCCAATATGCAAAAAGCATCTATCCTGATGCGGAAGCCAGCCGTACGGTTTACCTGATGCAGAACAGCATACATAACCTCGGTATTTTCCTCGACAGGTTCGAAGCAAACCAGCCCGCCATTTTTAATGCGCAACAAACATTCATTCAGGCTGAGCAATCCCTGTTACTGGGACATAGTTTGCACCCGTTAACCAAAACAAGGGAAGGTTTCAATACCGACGACCTGTTGCGTTATTCTCCGGAAACGCAGGCCCGTTTTCCTTTACATTACTTTCTGATCCATCCCGGGTATGTAACCGAGAAAAGTACGGAAACCATCCTGCCCTGCGATCAGCTGAAGCAGGAATTGCTGGCAGGCGATGCCAGCCCTGCCGTAAGATCGATGCTCAGGGAATATTACGATTACAAAGTAGTACCGGCACATCCCTGGGAAGCACGATACCTGCTACAGCAAACTGCAGTACAGGAAATGATGACAAAGGGTTTATTGCATAGCCTGGGAGAAACCGGTGTTTTATATGCCCCTACCTCATCTGTTCGCACCGTGTATAACGAAGAAAGCGACTGGATGTACAAACTCTCCCTGCATGTAAAGATCACCAATTCATACCGGGTAAATTATCCGCATGAATTGTACCGCGGTCACGATGCGGCGCAGCTGATGCAAACCGCCTGGGGCAAAACTTTACAGCAACAATTTCCCGGTGTGGAGTTCATTACCGATCCTGCTTATATTATGGTAACCTGGAATGATGAAGTGATAGACGGGTTTACCACCAGCATTCGTAAGAATATATTTAAGGGAAACAATGCACAAAAAAATGTATCGTTGATAGCCGCCCTGTGCCAGGACGGTATCGCCGGGCAAACCCCACGCATTGTAAACATCATACAACAGGCAGCAACATACCGGAACAGATCGATGACCGAAACCGCGCTCGACTGGTTCGCGCACTACCTGCGGGTTTGTGTAAAACCTTTGATCGGCATATTCAATGAATTTGGCCTCGGCAGCGAATACCATCAGCAGAATTTGCTGCTGGAATTGGATGACAACCTGTTTCCCGCCAAAATATATTTCCGCGATAACCAGGGGTTCTTCTTCCGTGAAGGAAAAGTTGATGAACTGCTAAAGGCAATTCCCGGTTTCGGCAGCAACAGCCGCTCATTTATTCCCGAGGAACGAATGTACCGGTATTGGGACCATTATCTCATCTCGAATAACTTATTCGGCCTGGTAAGCGCAATGGGCAAACACCAGCTGGCCGATGAAGTTACGCTGTTGCGAATGGTGTATGAAGCACTGGCATCTTTAAAAGATACAGACACCACAGGCCTTGTGAACCATTTCCTGACAAGCCATAAACTGAACACCAAGGGCAATTTGCTTACCAGTATCAATAACATGGATGAAGCCAGTGCGCCGCGCACTAACCCTGCGGTGTATCGAGCTTATTACAATCCATTGCACAAATATTTCTTTAGCCACACCCTGATCTATCCGGCATCAAAGGAAATTTTCTACAGCCGCTATTTCGAAAAGGAAAATGTAACAATAAGCCTGCGCCCGGTCGACCTTGAGCGTGATCTTGAAATGTTACACGAATGGTTCCATCGTGAGCACGCTATCAAGATCTGGCAAATGAACTGGCCCATCGGCAAACTCGAAACCTATTACCGCACATTACTTGCCGGTGATATGTTGTATGCCTATATCGGTGAAGCCAACGGAGAGCCCACCTGTTATTTCGAAGTATACTGGGCGGTTCGCGATCTTGTTGGCGAATACTACGATGTATTGCCCACCGATTATGGCACACACCAGTACATTGCCCCGGTTGATCCCAAAAAGAAATATGTATCGCCTTTCACCCAGTGTATTGTCGACTATGTATTTGCACAACCGCAGGTAGGTAAAATGGTAGGTGAAGGTTCAGTTGATTCGCTGGCCTCGTTAATGAATAAACTCCATGTGGGTTTTAAAGTAGAAAAGATCATAGAAATGCCGCACAAAAAAGCCAACCTGAACTTTTGCTATCGCGAATGGTTCTGGGCCAAATTTCCACAATACAAACGCTGAATGCCGAACGCTTAATGCTGAACGCCACATTCCATACCGGCGTTCTTCCCACGTGTTCTGCGTTCAGCTCATCATCCAAAAAAAAAGTACACTTAAAAGAAAATCAATAATGAAAATATATTCGCTAATTGGTATCGGTATCGGCCCGTTTAACCTCGGGCTGGCGGCATTGACAGAACCGCTGACAAATATGAGCACCCTGTTCTTCGACCAGTCGGAATCGTTCGACTGGCACCCGGGGCTCATGTTGCCCAATGCCACGTTGCAGGTGCCCTTTATGGCCGACCTGGTTACGCTCGCCGATCCTACCAACAAATACAGCTTCCTTAATTTTTGTAAACTAACGAAACGGCTCTACCCGTTTTACATCAGGGAAAATTTCAATGTACTGCGCAAAGAATATAATTGCTATTGCCAGTGGGTGGCCACCCAATTGACCAACGTTCGTTTTGGCCATGAAGTGACCGGCATTGATTTCAATAACAATTTGTACGAGGTAACCGTGCGCAGGGCGAAAAACAGCAAACCCGAAATTTATTATGCAGAACGGCTTGCGCTCGGCACCGGTACGCAACCTTACATGCCGGCCTTTATCGACCGCAGTCAAACGCCAAATGTGATCCATACATCACAATACCTTTCCCACAAAAAGGAATTGCTTGGAAGCGGTTCGGTCGCCGTGATCGGTTCCGGTCAAAGCGCCGCGGAGATCTTCCAGGACCTGTTGCCCTTCACTCAACAGGGCATGCAGGTAAACTGGTTTACCCGTTCGCCCCGCTTCTACCCCATGGAATATTCCAAGCTCACGCTGGAGCTCACGTCACCTGAGTATGTTGACTATTTCTATAACCTGCCGGAAGAAAAGAGAAAAAAATTGCTGACGAAACAAAACTGTTTGTACAAAGGCATCAACTACGACCTTATCAACGACATCTTTGACCAGTTGTATGAAATGAGTGTCGACAATGTACCGC
>CBIHPC010000053.1:0-26443 GCA_966211305.1 uncultured Niastella sp. | reverse complement strand
CCGATCTGGTTACGCAGGTCTTCGAAGTTGATATCGGTTTCATCGATACCGTTATACAGGATCTTGCCTTCCTGCGGGCGGTACAAACCTACCAGCAGTTTCATGAGGGTAGATTTACCCGAACCTGAAGGGCCCACAAAAGCAATGGTTTCACCCGTTTTTACCGAAAAGCTGATATCGTCGATGGCGCGTTGCTGTGCTGTCTGGTGTTTGAACACTACCGTTTGGAAATCGAGCGTTTGAATATTACCGAGATGTTTCGGGTGCTCAGGCATACGCTCGGGTGATTTCTGCATGAGGTTATGGAAGTTGTTCAATGACGCTTCCGCTTCGCGGTAGGAGATGATAATGTTGCTTATTTCCTGTAATGGCCCGAATACGAAGAACGAAAAGATCTGCATGGTTACCAGTTGACCAAAGTCCATTTGATCGTGGAAGATCAGGTACATTAAAATGAATAGGATCACCTGGCGCAGCGTGTTTACAAAAGTACCCTGTACAAATGCAATGCTGCGTACACGTTTTACCTTGGTTAATTCAAGCCCGAGTATCTTGTAGGTATTTTTGTTCAACCTGCCTACCTCCTGGGTGGTAAGGCCCAGGCTTTTTACCAGTTCAATATTTCGCAACGATTCGGTAGTGGCGCCGGCAAGGGCAGTGGTTTGTCCTACGATATTCTTTTGAATGCTTTTTATTTTCTTACTCAGCAGGTTGGTGATGGTAGTTAGCAGGAATATGCCTACCACATAGGCAACGGCTATATACCAGCTGATCCAGATGGAGGCGTAAACCATTACAAAAGTTACGCTTACCAGTACACCAAACATGATGTTGATGAAGTAGTTCATGAACTTCTCCGTATCGGCCCGCACCTTGGTAAGAACGCTCAGGGTTTCACCGCTGCGCTGATCCTCGAATTCCTGGTAGGGTAAACGCATGGCATGTTTCAACCCGTCGGTAAACACTGTGGCGCCAAACTTTTGAACGATCACGTTCAGGAAGTAATCCTGGAAATTTTTCGCAATACGGCTTACCATGGCCACGCCAATGGAGGCCAGCAGCAGCCAGATAACGCCGGTGAAAAACGAAGAGTTAAAAAAATCAGTAACAGGTCGTTGGTCTTTGGGGGTTTTATTATAATCGCCGGCGAGCCGCACCAGCTTACCTAAGATAATGGGATCAATTAAAGAAAAGGCGGTATTAACGGCTGCCAGGAATAGCGTTAATACTACCAGCCATTTGTATGGTTTGAGATAGCGTAATAAAATCTTCATAATTGCAATTAACAGATTACCAACCTGAATGTTTATCCAGGGTCTAAGGAATTACAGTACAAGTTATAGAAAACTGTCAAAAAAGCCCTGCTGGCTGGGAAGAGTGCAGGTAAATCCGGGAAAAGTGCAACCTGGGACCTCCGGCCCTTAATGGGGAGGCACTAATTCGTGGGTAACAGTTCCCGGTTTTTAGTTTATTGGTTAACGGGTTATTCTGTTCGATGATTCGGCCAGGTCAGTAATTTAAGGCCGGCTACGCCCGCGCTACTGCTGATTTACAATTCATACAGCCCTTTTCGTCTGATTTTCAATAAAAAGCCGGTAAAGTAACATATTATTTTACCCCATTTTCATATGAAAATGATATTCTATCATATGAAAATGGAATGTTTTCATATGAAAACTATGCTCCAGCATATGAAAATGATGCTCTACCATATGAAAATGGTACGCTATCATATGAAAAGGATATGTTTTCATATGAAAATCATGCGCTGCCAAATATTTTTCACCTTGTTATCCATCTCAAAATATACCATTATTAAATATTCTGCGGCCATTTTAAAATTATTCGGGGCCGGGAAAAATTATAAAAGACAGTTTAGAATTACAAACAGGGTGTTTGTAATTCCATAAGCATGGTTTGTAATTTTAAACGGCGCTCCAAAATTCCGGAGGCATGTTCCGTATTACGGAAGGGGTATTCAAAATTCCGGGAGCATGGTTGTAATTTTAAATGGCGATCCGAAATTCCGGAAACCTGTTCCATAATTCAAAAGGGGTGTTTAAAATTTTGGAAGCATGGCTTTTAATTACAAATAAGGCGTAACTATCTGTAAATGGGTTAAACTAATTTACTTATAATGCCGGGTAAAGAACAAAGGCAGAAAAATAAACAGCACCAGCCCGTATTGCGTCTCCAGTACTGCATCGCTGAACGTATAGGCCAGCAAGAGGATCACCAGGGCGGTGAGCATATTGTTTTTATTTCGCACCGCCATGCTCACCAGCTCAACACAAATGGCTAAAAAACATATAAGTCCAATAATACCGGTTTGTAACAGCGCCTCTAAAAACTGGTTGTGGGTATTATACCCTAAAAACCCATGACTGGCGGTTCCCGGCACACCGGTATACATGCGGGTGGAAAGATATTTTTGATTCAACAGTTCCTGCGCCCTGGCGGGAGAAACCCCCAACAACCAGGCCCGGTTCTCCTGCATGATCTCTTTAGCAAACCGCCATTGCAGCAACCTGAACTGGATCCCGTTGAAATAATGCCCGGGTGTAAATGAAGCTTGTGTTACTATTCTCACATCCCCATGCATTACCTCGTTGAAACGGCGGCTTACCGGGTTCTGCGTAAATAATAAACTGCAACCGCAAAGCGTGGTGGCCATCACTACTATGACAACAGCCCACCGGGTATTGAATTTCTTTTGTAACCGGGTAAAGCCAAATACAGCCAGGTAAACCAGTAAAAAAACGATCACCAGTTTGGATGATAATAAGAAAATGCCGGTGATGAAATAAGCGGCAAGCAGAAAGTGAATACTTCTGTTCTTGATATAACTCCCCTGTGAAGCTGCTTGTAATAACCACACCAATGCGGCAAATACAAAAATGGAGAACTGCACGGCATGGTGCCCAAGGTTGCTTACCAACTGGTGATAAAAAAAAACGGTTACAGGCGCCTGATAAAACCGGTAGTGTATAAACGCCACGCCCAAACCCCAGGTAAGCATAATGGCCGCCGTTATAACATAAACCATCATTAATGAACGGAACCGGTTTTTGTCTATAAACGGACAGCAGTAAAATGCAACTGGAATGAACAGTAAGGCGCTTTTTACCTGTACATGTTTCCAGCCCTCATAAAAATTATTCGTAAACGGCAGCCAGCTCAGTTGTAATAGAAAAAACAGGCTGCAAAAAAGCAGGAACCTGTTGCGTAATGCCGGGCTGAACCAGGAGCCGGTATCAATTTTATTTTTTATAAACCCGCTTACCAGTATCAATGCGATGGCAATACTGCTGATGGCTCTGAAGCCGCCTATCGCGCTGGCGAGAAAACACAGGTAAAAAAGGTGCAGCAGGTTATTGATCAGGTTGCTTTTTTCCATCGTGCCAACGATACAGTTTACAAATGTGGGTTATGTTTCGGCCAGTTTACGTTTAATGTATATATACAATGCAAGAAGGCCACCGAGGAACAGCCCGCCGCCAAAGCCAATCACCAATAACTTTATCAATTGGGGGTGCGCTGGTTTTGATGGAGTATAAAAATTTTGTAACACATACACGCCCGAAGTAAAGGAAAGATTTTCTTCATAGTTGAGTTTCTTTTCCTGCAAACTGGCCAGTTGGCTGCTGATATCTGAAACACTTACCAAAAAACGCGCGCTGCCGGAGCTGTTCTGTTGTAAACTGCTTTCAACCGCGCCCTGTATGGCCGACAGCCGGGTGATCTCCTTTTGTACCGTCTGTATCATGGAACGCAGGATGGTTTTACGGGCAACCAGTTTGTCTTTTACATATTCGCTGTTATCGAGCGCATACATTATGCCTTTTTGTAAGGGCCGCAGTACACCGGTGTCGGTAACCAGCACGGTAAGTGTGAAGGCGGTGAAATTATTGGGCGAAACAGATTTTTGCAGTTCTTCTGTCTTAATGGATATTACCTTTTTTAAAAGACCTTCTGCTATATTGAATTCCCGCGCCAGTACCGGCAGTTCTTTTTTCTTTAGCAGGTTACTCCAGCTATTGATGAGCTCCAGTTGTTCAGGATCGCTGAGGAGTGTTGGTTTCAGTACCAGCGATGAAGAATACAGGTTGGGAGTGGTCAGGAACCGGATGCCGCCGGCCAGCATTCCCGTTAAGGCAACTATCAGCAATAATTTTCCGTAATGCCTGAAGAAGGAAAGGGCATTCTTTAAAAGCGCCACTACATCCAGTTCATCGGCGGGGTGTTGTACCAGTTTAACCTGTTTCATCAATATCGATTACGGAAAATAACAGGCGAGGGTTGCGTTAATTGTTATAATTTGACCATTACTATTGCCTGAATCGTAAATATGGAAAGTACCAGTAGACGCAACCGGGTTTTTTCGAATTTTATAGCCCTCGGCATTTTACAGGGCGCCAACTTTTTGCTGCCTGTACTGGTAATGCCTTTTGTAATTAAAAAAATAGGGGCCGATGGGTATGGCGTGGTGGCTGTTGCCCAGGTAGTGATGCTGATGTTTTCGACGGTATGTGATTACGGGTTTAATTTAACGGCAACACGGGAACTGGCCATGCACCGCAACGATGCCGCCAAAAATGCCCGATTGTTCTTTACCGTTCTGGCGGCCAAAATGGTTATCTGTATTGCCTTGTTCCTGCTATTGCTGCTGCTGATCACCTTTGTGCCTTTCTTTAAGGTGCATTTTCAGTTATACCTGTTTGGGTTTTCCTGGGTAGCCGGACAGGCGCTTTTGGTAAGCTGGTTCTTTCAGGGGGTGGAGAAAATGAAATACATCACTATTTATACTCTGCTCGCAAGATCACTGTTCATAGTGCTGGTGTTTGTGTTTATCAGGGAGCGCGCAGATTACCGGTTCTTTATTTTATTTATGGGGGTGGGAAGTATGGTGGCAGGTATGTTTAGCATTGTTAAAGCCATCAGGCTTTGTGAATTACCAATAGTTCGCCCGGAATGGAGCGATATAAAACACGAACTAAAAGAAGGCTGGCCGGTGATGATGTCCAATATTTCCATCAACACTTTTCTCAGCATCAATGTATTTATTTTGCGATTGTTCACCAATGACCTTATAGCCGGTTATTACAGTGTGGCGGAGAAAATATTCCTGGCTACCCGCCAGTTGCCGGTGATGTTTTCGCAGGCGGTTTACCCGCCGTTGTGCCAGCTGATGCAAAAAGGAAAAATGGCAACGCAAAGTTTTTTCAGGTCGGTGTACGTGCCTTTTTTATTGCTGATGCTGCTGGCCGGATTACTGTTGTTCAGTTTTGCACCTTTTATTATTTCGTTGTTCCTGGGGGCCGATAGCGGGAATGCAACGCTATTGCTACGGCTGTTTTGCCTGGGGCCGTTGATCGTTTGTTTGCATATTCCGGCCAGCCAGTTGCTGATGGCCGCCAACCAAAAGAAAAGTTACCTGCGGGTTTTAACTGCCGGCACCGTTTTGAATATAATCTGTAACCTGCTGCTGGTACAGGTTTGGGGGCCGGTAGGTACAACTGTTACCGTTCTGCTGACCGAACTGTTTATAACGGTTGGTTTTAACCGGGAGCTATATAAAAATAAACTGGCCGGTTATCTTGGCGCCGGGGCGAATTAAATCAATATAAGGGTGGGCATGCGATTCAGTAAATATTTTCCTGTTGCATTTATATACTTCTTTATTAATTCACTCGGGTTGCCGTTTGGATTAACATATACGGCATTGTTAAGTCCGCTCCTGTATGTATGGGTTGTGATTTCGCGCCGCCAGGAAATACTGTGGCCGTTTCTGCTTGCGCTGGCGCCGGTTCTGCTCATTCATCTCAGCCTGGGTGTAGATGCAAAAAGTTATTTCATTTCCCTGCTGAACATAACGATGGTGTATATTTTTTGCCAGGCAGCATATACCTTATTTATAAAGTGCGAACACCCGGGCGAAATACTTCTTCAGCTGCTGATCATCAATTTTGTTTGTTGCCTTATAGCCATACCGTTGTTCTTTACGCCGTATTCGCCCATCCTGTGGACGGAACAACTTATCACCACCGGGGTAGAAGCGGTACGGCGGTTGAGCCTGCTAACTTATGAGCCTTCATACTATGCCTTATTGTTTACCCCTTTGTTTTGCTATTTTTTACTGCAGCTCATCTTTTACCGGAACAGGATCAATGGCTGGTTATTGCTGGTGATGTTGCTCCTGCCGCTGGCACTGTCGTTTTCATTAGGGGTTATCAGTTCACTGGTAATGGCGCTGGTTATTACATCGGTCGTTTACTTCAAAACGTTTATCCGTAATAAACGGTTCGTGAACCTTGCCGGAATAGCAATAGTGACCGGCGTGGCGGCGGTAATGGCCGGCATTATTTTCTTTCCTGATAACATTCTGTTTGTTCGCATCGGCAATGTGCTTTCGGGAAAAGATTCATCGGGCAAGGGGAGAACGTTTGAAGCGTTCTGGCTGGCCGGTCAGTTGCTGGAAAAAAAGAGTTACTGGTGGGGCATCGGCGCGGGACAGATCAAGATACTGGGTTTTGATCTCATTCGCGATTATTATGGTTATAGTTACGATACGGTGCGGGTAGCTATTCCCAATGCGGCCGCTGAAACCCTGGCTTTGTTTGGCTGGGTTGGGTTTATTGTAAGAATATTGACGGAGTGCTTTTTATTTGTTTATACCAAAGTATGGCGCAATTATTACCGGCTGCTTTTGTTCGCCTTTATTTTTATTTACCAGTTTACGGGGAGCTTTATTACCAATGTAGCGGAGTATGTTATCTGGGTGATTGTGTTTACGCCGGTGTTTAAGGAGTATGATGTCGTGAATCGTGAATCGGCGATCGTGAATCGTGAAACGTGAAACGGCATACCCCAACTTCATCGGGCAGGCTGTGAACGTGAAAGCTTTATACCCCGAACTCATACCTGTAAATCAGCAACCTGCATTCGCAAGGCTTTCTTTGTTCTCCAACTTTATCAACTGTATTAACGCTATCAACTTTTCAGCCTCGTCAACTAAACACTAGGCTTCCCTTTCAACGACCTGCTCATTTTCTCAACTACACACCTTTGAAGGAAATCCTCGTATTTCTTTATCACCGTATCCCAGTTGAACTGTTCCTTTATTTTTTGCAGGTTGTTATTGATCATCAACAGTTGCTCTTCACCGCGGCTGATGTTTTCAATAAGGCCTTTTACTTCGTAAGGCGAAGAAAAATAAAACGCATCTTCCTGTAGTACCGAGCGGTTAAAGGCATTCTCATGCGCCGCCACCAGCGCCCGGCTGGCCATGGCTTCCAGTAACGATGGGTTGGTTCCGCCTACACTGTGACCATGGAAATACAGGCTGGAGTAGTATTTGAGTGTGTGAATCTTTTGCGGATGGTTGTAGATGCCGCCGGTGAAAACAATCCGTTTATCCTGTTTAAATTTCTGAACCAGTTGCCGGCCAAGTTTATTGTCGACCGAGCCAACTACCAGGAATTGTTTTGTGCTGTTGCTGGCATGAAACCCATCCAGTATCATTTCGATATTGTTCTCAGCGGCCATGCGGGCCATCAGGATATAATATTCGTGTTTTTTTACACCATATTCCTGTAACAGGCTTTCATCTTCATTGTCGAGTATTTCTGCACCATAGGGAATATGTTCGCTGCTGATGGCATATTTGCTTTTCAGGTATGATTGAATAACTATGGAGTCGGCAATATGATAATGGCTGAACCGAACAGCCAGCTTTTCGGCCAGCATCAGGAACTTCTGCACCGGTTTTGAATACTTTGTGCGCTTCCATTCAAGCCCGTCCATATTAAAGATGAGCGTGCTTTGTTGGGGGTAGAACCAGCCCCAGGCCGAACTGCTGGTGAAACCCAGCATAAGGATCACGTCGAAATTACGCCGCCTGGCATCGATGATACAGTTGAAGTCATAGATGAATTGCCCGAAGCTGCCCAACTGGTATTCGGGATCATAACAGTGAATTAGCTGAACATCGTTCCAGGTACTGCTATTGTAAGGGTGGTTGTGGGAATTATATACAAAAACCTCATGTCCTTTTGCCACCAAACCTGTTGACAGGTATTCGGCAAACTGTTCAAATCCGCCGTAGTGATTGGGGATGCCCCGGGTACCTAATATGCCTATCCGTAGTGTCATAGTTGTAGTACTTGTTTATATGCGATTGCCGTTTGCGATGCTGCCTGTTGCCAGGTGTATTGGGCCATTATTTTGTTTCTGAGCGTATCGGTTGCCGGTGCTGATGCCGCTTTTTCTACCGCGGCAAAAATACTTTCGGGCGATGCGGGGTCGCAATACACGGCTTCCTGCCCGAAGTATTCGCGGGTATATCCTTTATCGGTTATCACTACCCGGCAACCCATAGCGGCTGCTTCAAGGGTAGAAAGGCCGCAGGTTTCGAACCAGCTTGGTAAAATATGAATACCGGCCAGCTGGTACCAGTCGGTCAACGCGTCCTGTGGCAGGTGGTTTATAAAGGAAATATTGGCTGCTGCCTGTTTGCGGCATTCGAAATAATAGGGTAACTGATTAGGGGCGGGGTTGCCAATGATCACCAGCCGGTACCTGGTATTGTTAAGCGCTTTTATCAGGTTCAGCTGGTTTTTGAGGCCTTCTATTCTTGCCACGCATAATACCAGTGCGGGGTCTTTGGGTCGATCGTTCTTCAACGCAAATAAAGCCGGATCAATGCCATTGGGAACAAGGGTGTAATCAGGCAGCTGTACATTGAACCCGGCCAACTGGTCGTATTCCAGTTTCGTGTTGGGCAGGATGCGGGCTGCCTGTCGCAGTATTTTTTGAATGCTTTGTTTATGCCCCTTCCATAAATACGACCTGGTCATCAATACATCATTTCCCTGCGCCCACCGGGCAATTGTTTTTATATATTCAATACTATTCTTCGGCAGAAAACGGAATAGCGAGCCGGCAATGCCTTTACGGTATAACCGATCATATTCATGATAATTGACCAGGTTGGGCGATACTACAAATGGCTTTTCCGACCTGGTAATATGGCACACGATATCTGCCGGCCGCACGATATTGAAAAAGTGCAGCAGATCGTATTGCCGGTATTGAACAGGTTGATTGGTTAATGTAATGTCGGCGGCTATTCCCAGCCGCTTTAATTCCCGGGCTGTATTGATGATCTGAAAGGTATCTCCCCCTTTTACGGAATATAAAGTTGACCTGGTAATGAGCGCGACTTTCATGATGCCTTTCTTATTCTATTATTCGTATCAAAACGTGGTAGAGTTGCCTGCGGCAATTTTTATTTTGCCGGCAGCGGCGGGCAACATAGGAATCATGAATTCGTTAAATAGCGGTATATTATTGCTGTAAGTAACCGGGTAAATGTATTTTTGCCCGTAAAGGAGATACCCTATATGCGATCCCTGTTTTTGATGGATGACCAGGCTGGTTTATTGACCGTAAAGGATAAAATCTTATATGTGCTGGCAGGCATATTTCTTATCACTTTTTACCCTGCTCATATCCCATCGGTAAATGTTACGGCGTTGGTCCTTTTGTCGGTATACTGCTTTTTTGTTTATAATTCTTTCAGCGAAAAATTTCGGTTGATGCACCGGCGGCCGGAAGCCATTGCCATGGCCCTGTTCTACGTGCTGCATATTGTCAGTGCGTTCCTTTCGAAAAACCAGGAGGAAGGATTTTCCTGGGCCGTGGTGCGTATGCCGTTGTTTGTGTTCCCGGTTTCACTGGGACTGGTGTTCATAAAACAGGCGCTGAAAGAAAGGATACTGTTTTCGTATGCCGTGATCACTACGATCACCGTGCTGCTCTGTATTATTTATGCGGGTTATCAAAGTATCTCTTTACAGGATGCTTCGTTGTTGTATAATGATAACCTTACTAACCTCATCGATAAACAATCGGTTTATATTGCTTTGCTGGTGAACCTGGCTGTTTTTTCCTTTGGTTATTTGATCAGTATAAAGTCTGCCCTGGTGAGTAGAAAAGGGTGGATCTATGCCTGCTTTTTTGTTTTGCTGGTGGGGAATTTTTTAATGGCCAGCCGTATAGCCATTACCACTTTATATGGCAGTATTATTCTGGTGGCCGTTTGGCGTGCCATTCAAAAAAAGAAAGGTTTGCAGCTGGGAATAATTGCTGCCTCCATTGTTGTTGCCTGGATCGTGCTGGTGAGTTTCTTTCCAAAAACAGTGAACCGTTTCCGGGAGTTGAGCTATACCGGTTTTGATTATTCTCACAAAGGAGTAGAAAGCCATTTCAATATGGATGTTACCCCTGAACAATGGAATGGCGCCAACATCAGGCTGGCGGTGTGGAGTTGTGGCTGGGAAGTGGTAAAAAAACATCCGGTTGTTGGTGTGCAGTTGGGCGACAAAGTAGACGGGTTAATGGAAGTGTATAAAGAAAAACATTTCGATTTCGCTTATAACAGCCGGCGCAATATGCACAACAATTACCTCGATATATGGGCCAGTTTTGGAACAGTAGGTTTGTTGTTATTCCTCTACGGTTTTTTATTTGAACCCATTCGCCAGGGCATAAAGACCAGGGATATCTTCGGATTGTTTGTGATAGCGGCTTTCATGCTGTCGTTCATCACCGAAACTTATTTCGACCGCAGTATGGGTAATATAATGTTTTCTTTCTTTATCGCTTTTATAATAAGTTACAGGGAGCCTGTTCGTAAAGGCTACTGATGATTATCGTCAATATACATCTGGATCGCTTTATCGGTATCGCCAAAATAAATAAGGCTGCCATTTTTCATAAAGGCGGTGCGGTTGCAATATTTCTGTACTACATCCATGCTATGGCTTACGAGGATTACGGTCTTTCCTTCTATCCAGCTCGATTCAAATACTTTGATGGCTTTTTCCTGGAACTTCATATCGCCCACAGCGAAGATCTCATCGAGGAACATAATATCGGCGCCTGCATTTACGGCAATGGAGAATCCCAGCCTTGCCACCATCCCCGATGAAAAATATTTGATTTTGGTATCAATAAATTCACGAAGCTCTGCGAAGTCTACGATCGTATCGAAAATAGCGTCGATTTCTTTGATCTTTAACCCCAGCACGGAAGCTGATACATAGATGTTCTCACGGGCGGTTAGCTGATGGCTCATGCCTACGCCGAGGTTCATCAACAGCGTAGTGCCGTTAATGTTTATTTCGCCGGTATCAATGGGAAATACGCCGGCCAGCAACCTGATGAGGGTTGATTTACCGCAACCATTTCTTCCCAGTATGCCAATACATTCGCCCTTGTATATTTCAAAGTCCATGGGCTTTATGGCCGGAACTTTTTTCGAACGGGGTGGGTTGAACAGGTTGAATAACCGGTGTTTCACGGTATTATGACTGTCCTCGGAAATGTGAAAAGTTTTACTGATCCCTTTAGCCTGTATGGCCAGCGCCTTTGTCATGTTTTATAATTTTTCAGCAGCTTTTGATCCTAGTTTGTTTAACAGGAACAACCCGAACGCCAATAATAAAATGGCGTAGGTGAAGTCAAATATGAATAATTTTAAATCGGGGCTGGTTCCTTCCATGGTTATTTTACGGGCATTGATAATGATACCCGCTAAAGGATTAAGGTAATCGAACCTGGGTAAAGCTTCTTTAAATTTATCGAGGTTATAAAGTATTGGTGATAAAAAGAACAACACCTGTGTAAATACCTGCCAGACCTGCGTAATATCTTTTGCAATAACGTAAATGTTCGAAATGATGAGCGAGGTGGCAAGTGCCAGCATATATAGATTAATAAACAGCGGTATTATCCAAAGCGTTTGTAAATTGCTGTAGGAGGTTCCGCGTTCAATAAAGTTGAAGAATAAAAGGAACATGATGAAGTTGAAAAAGAAACCTATGGAGTTACTCAACAGCGTGGAAACATAAATTTCCAGCTTGTTCATGTTGCTGTATTCGTACAAATATTTTTTTGTGTTCAGGATCTGAACGGTGCCGGTGGTTGATTCAAGAAAGAAATTCCAGATGATGAGCCCGATAAACAGGTAAGAAGCAAAAGCCGGAATGTTCTGCTTCATGATCATCTGAAACACCACATAATAAATAGCAATGTCCATCAGGGGCTTTATCAGCGCCCAGAACAAACCGAGTTTGTTTTCATAATACCTTAATTTAAACTCGATCTTGGCAAGCAACCAAAGTCGTTCCGACTTGTTTGATCGTTTGAACCAGTCTGTTAAAATTGATACGATCATTAACTATTTATTTTTTAAGCGCAGTGCTATTTTTTTTAATGTTTTATTCCTCTTTATAAACGCTTTGGCTTTCCTGTACAACCAGCTGTTGTTCTCGGCATTTGTAACCACATTCACCGCAAAGGTTGGGTTATCGAAAAGATAACCAGGGCCGTTCGCATTCAATAAATTGTTTATTTGGGTTGCAAATGTACTATAATAAGAGCTATGTTTTTCCGCGATGTATTTATAAGAATACAAGAGCTTTTCCCGCGTAATTTTTCTGATCATAGAGTCGCCGCGTACCCGGTATTGAAAGAGAAATTCGGGTAGCACAATTCCGTTATATCCTTTTGATAATAAATGTACTACACTTTCATAATCTTCCAGGCCATAATCTACGGTTTTATCGTTCAGCCCTGCTGCCAGGAAGGCTGCCTTTTTATAAACCAGGCCGCTGCTGTTAACCGGGTTATGCACCAGCGCATAGGGCGGCTGGGGGGTAAAGGTGGCCCATTTCCGGTTGGAATCTTCGAAATACTGAACAAAACTTCCTGCAAAGAACACGTTATTGTACTGTTTTAGCACCCGCAACGCTTTCTCATAATAATCGGGTAACACCATATCGTCGGCGTCGAGGAATGCCAGCCATTCGCCATTTGCTTTTCGGGCGCCGTAATTACGGGTGAAGGCCAGCCCTTCGTTGAGTTTGTGAAATACGGTAACGCCGGCGGTTTTTTCCAATTCCTTTAATACGGCCAGGCTTTCTGCCTCGGTACTTCCGTCGTTGATGATCAGGATCTCGATGTTGGGCCAGGTAGCCGCTTTTACCGACTGCACGCACTCCTTTATGTATTTGCCCATATTGTAATATGGTATAACAACGCTCAGCAGGTTTCCGTTGCCTGTAGTAACCGGATTGAACTGGTTCTGATATAAAAATGGGTAGGTTGTTGAAACCTTTTTATTTTTTATGATGTCGTTTAGTAATGGCAGTTTTTGTTGTTTGATCACGGCGGGGTCGTACATGGCGGCCACCTGCGCTTTGGCTGCTTTGCCAATGGCGGCTATCTGTTCATCGGTTAATGAAACAACCCGTTTAAGTTTATCTTCAAAATCGCCCTCAATGTTATGATCGAACAAAAATCCGCTTACGCCATGTTCTATCATTTCGCGCTGGCCTCCCTGTACTGATGCCAGCACCACTTTGCCGAGGGCCATGGCTTCAATAACCACATACGGCAGGTTGTCGACTATACTGGGCACAATGATCACATGGGCGCTATGCAGCTCCTGCTCAATAAACTCGGGTTTTATTTTGCCGTGCAACAGCAATTTACCGTTATTGAGGTATTGTTCATATTTTTTACTGACAATCTGCCCCATCGTTAACTGCTCTGGGTGAAATACTATATCGGTACCACCGATAACGTGCAGCGGATGTGTAAATCCGGTATCCCACAATTTTTTGAAATAGGATAATAGTTCAAAGCTGCCTTTCTGGGGCGAGAGCTTGCCATAATAAACGATCTTGTTCCTTTCTATAGTATGAACCGCTTTGTGTGCAGGAATAATATATGGATTGCGGATCACTATCTTGTTTTTGGTAGTGATGTCAACGTAGGGTTGAATGGCATCCACTATAAACTGAGTAGGGGCTATCAGCCAGTCGGCCATCACCAGCGCCTCTTTTTCCATTTCGCAGGTATGAAAATCGGGGAACCTGTAGGTGGGCACCCGGTTATACTCGAGGTATAAAAAGGCCGGTGAGTGCAGGGTTATTACAACCGGAATATCCTTTACATCTTCATACAGGAGGTGTTTGAACTGCAGCAGGTACCAGGCAATGCCCATGTAATCCTGTGCTTCGATGATATCGGGCCGGCCTTCAATTTTTATAATATGTTGAACAATGTTTGCAAACTCGTAACTGAGGCGGGCTGCGTACCCTAACCAGGCTGCGCTGTTGCTTCGATTGGTATTAAAACGTATGATCCGGTTGCCTTCGGGCGTATTTGTAATATTATAATCTGTTACGCTATCGTCGGGGACAAAGGTGGTGATGGTTACATTCATTTCAACCAGCATGCAGGCCGTATGGTAACAGTAAGTGCTGATGCCACCACCGTGGAAGGGAGGATATTCAGTCGTTAATAGCCAGTAATTCAACGCTTATTTTTTGGTTAGGCGCAATGTAATGAAACTATGTAATATAATCGGGTTATTCACATTGCCCGGAACAACCCTGAAACCGGGGCGCAAGTTCTTCAATTATCTCCAAATGAATTGTTATTTAGGATACTAATTGTGCGATAAGTACTATTACTTACCAAAGAACCAGGGTAGTTCCCGGCCCTCATTTTAAATGGGGCCATAAGAACGGATTTATGTCGCAAATAGTCTTTTGATAGTAAAGTTTAATGTATTAAAACGGCGCCGCACCTGTGTTCGGGCCGGCGTTGGAGAAAATTATTCAGGTCAGTCCGGGTATTTTTTTACTTTATCGCTATACAAGGATTTGAATGAACGTTTGCCCATAAGGGCTTTCACCACATGGCCAAGGCGTTTGAACCACAAGGGAAGCACCTCATATTCGTTGTTGTAGTAGTTCTGCAGAGCGGTGGCCTGCGATGATGACCGCAGGATCTGGTTATGGGAAACCTGGTTACTGATCTCCTGTTGAGCGGCTTTGAAAAATTGTTCCAGTTGTTGTACCTGTTTGTTCAGTTCGCGGTTTTGCAACCGCAATACATACAATTGTGGGTGCTGTTGGCCAAAGAGGGCTTCTTCCGCTTCCACCTTTTCACGAATAGTGTAGATATCTGCAGGTTTGATCACCCTTATATATAATGTATCAGGTGTAACTGTGGGTGATTGTAACCAGCTTTTGTATGTTTCCTGAATGGTTGAGTGTTCGGTTGACAAATAAATGGCGGGCAGCGCCGATGCAAGGGTAATATGGAGGGACGTGAAGCCCTGCGCTTTCGCGGTTTGCTGTAATTGTTCAATCCCCGTTTTAATGCGGTCGATGTTCTCTCCGCCAACAATAACCTGCGGTAACCCGCCCGGTTTATTATAATTACTGAAAAACAGAAAGGCCATAAGGTCAGTTGCCTGCTCAACGGTAAAAGTGCCATTCAATTGCAGCAGCAGGCAAAAGGGAATGTCAGTTACATATTTTTCGGCCATTTGGAACTGACGAGTGATTTTTTCTGCATCGCCCACTTCAATCTCCAGTACAATTACCGCATTGTTCCCGGCTTTTACCGGTTGTTGAAGCGCATCCTGAGATATGATATAGTATATGTCGTACAACATTAAATTCCCCTGATTTGATATCGTTTATTGGTTACTATCCAGCACAAAAGCCGTTCCCACGAATGAGCAACGGTGGGGCCGTCGATATCGGTAACATTTCCCTGCTCCAGTTCGCTGCGAATGAGCAACGGCGGGTGTTGGGTAAAGAATTCTTTAAATAATGATGCCCGCACCCAAAACATAGTGCCTGCCACAAATTGCAGATCGGGCGGTTGCAAATTGTATTTGTCCTTTAATGAGCGGATGAGGGAAGAATCGATATAGGCATTGCTTTTTTGCTCATTGTCCACTTCATTCCTGATCGCATTTTTTGAGGCTACAATGCCTGTATGGGGATTGTTGTTGAACAGATCGATGATGGATTGCTGGTGTTCATTTTCAGCTATGCGGAACAGGTCTTTTTTCCAGTGCTGGCTATGACTGTGATAGGGGCTGTGTTTATCGTGCAGCAATAAAATGTAATCGCTTTGAATGCCGAGTTTTAGCCAGGCGTCCATAAGCAACAATTTTCCGCCTATATCCTTGCCTTTATTGGTTGATTCCCTTGCGTGCAACTGTATGAGCTTTGAGCCGGCCGCCGGTTCGGGGGTGTTGAGCGGGCCGGCTTTTTGCGTTACCCGGTAATAAGAGTCAGCCACCCCATTATAAAATAAATGAAAGGGCAGAGTAAGCTGTTCGGAAAAAAAGCTTAGCCATTCCTGGTCGTTACCGTAATAGTTGTGAAAAAAGACCGATAATGTGGGTGTTTTATTGTCCAACTTGTACCCCTTTTTAATGAAACGGGGTACAAAGTAGCAATTTTTTGGAATCTTTTGGGGTGAAGGGTGATTGAAGGATCTTACATTTTCTGGATCACTATATACGAAGAGAACAACAACTTTGACCAAAGTCCGTATTGGGAAGCCTCGGCATCCTTATGTTTATATCCATATGAAATTAAAGCGTCTTCCAGGTATATACTTCTGCAATAACCTTTTTCAAGGACCATAAATCCATTTGTATTGCCAAATGAGCCTACTTCATCAAGATCTGTAGGAGCTGTGTGCGTTCCGTCATCATAAAAATTAATGGTTGTACAAAGGAATCCCTTTTCAACATATTTTGTTTTTGAGGGCAAATTAACGGTATGTTGCGACGGTGTTTCAATGTATACAACGCCACCTTTTTTCAGCACTCTTTTTAGTTGAAGGAGCAGCGATTTCCAGTCTTTTACATGCTCAATTAGATGAGAGAGCATGATAAAGTCAAAGGACGCATCTTCAAATGGTAACTGGTCGTTGTCCAGGTTTATGATGGCAGTTTTTTCATACCGGCCCCAAAATTCCCCTATTTGCAGATCGATGATCGACATCTTTAGATCTTTCCTGAGAGGCAAATGCCAGTTTTTCCAAACAGAAAGCCCGCCAGACCCTCCGCCCACATCCAGCACATTTCCGTTGGTAACGGAAAAGGTTTTAAAGGCTTTGAATCGTTGGTGAAACTGCCAGTACAATTGTATCAATTCATCTCTGTTATAACTGACCTTTACCGGTGTAAAATTTTCGAAAAAGGCCAGGTTGTTTTGAATGATCGGATCAAGTGACTGCTGAAACATATGAATAGTTTATAGTTCGCTTTATAAATAAATTCTGCCTAAACAGGTAATTTACATTATAACTTTGAATTATTTCCCTAGAATTATATTAGTAATAATATCTATTCAAATTATTTATTAATAGGGGGGATGCGCCAGATCTCAACAAAAACTTTTCCTTCCCGGTTTGTATATGTTTTAAATATCTCGCCATTAATGTGAAATTTTTTCAAAGCAGCAATAAGGTTGGCCCGGTTTCCTTTAGCGGCCTCAAATTGGGTAGAATGCGTATATATATACGTGTAGCGATCTTTTCTGATGTTGGTGATAACTTCTTCTGTTTGCATAGTGTTCATGAACATGGTCCATACATCCAGTATAATGGGCTGGTCTTTGGTAACTGCAATGAGGTGGAGCCCGAGACCCCAGTCGGCTGCAATAAAATCCGCGTCGGTATGTTGTTTGGCAAACAGGGCTGCATTTGTACTGGCCGCGTCCCAGTTCATGTTGACAGGCTTTGCAAAAGCATCGGTACAGATGGCATTGGCTTTGATGTAACCGGCAGTTACCAGTACACATGCCAATACGGTGAGTATTCTGAAGAGTCTGTCATATTGTATTTTACTTTGCCATGCAATTCCCAAAAGGGCAGCCAGTACAAACTGCCAGATACCGCCCAATACAGAAGCATGATGTGGGCCGGTTGCGGTTTTGGTTATAATAAAAGCCAGTGCAACCAGCGTCAGGAAAGTGAAGGACCAAAAAAATAATCGACGCGAGTTGTTATTAATAAGTATCGACGCCACTCCCCAACAGGCTGCAATAACAACAAACAGGTAACCGGGCCATATCCATTGAGCCAGTTGAATGCCGTTACCCGAAATAAATTCGAGTGCGCCACCGCCGCATAAAATATAACGGATCAATGAAAATGCATAACCGATACGGTTACCCCAGGCGATATCAATGTTTTCTGAAACCATGATGGCGCGTACAATCGACGCACCGAGACCGATTGCTGTAACACTAAATAATAAACGTGCATGCCGCGGATATGCTCTGACAAATTCTTTTAGTTGCTGCCGGTAAAAAATAAGTGTTGCAGCAATTGCCGCACAACCGATCCAGATAAAGTTCAGCTTGTCGAAGATGCCCAGCCCTATGGCAATCACAAATACCCATGCCCATTTGGGGTTTGAGGTGCGTGTCCACCTTACAAATGAAAAAAACAGGAGCCCTCTGAAGAAGAACATGAGGGCATTGGGGCCCCAGTCGAGGCGGGAGTGGGTGATCAATGTGGGGTCAAGCAGGATCATTATGGCCCCGGTTATGCCGGCTACCGGCCCAAAACCGCGCCGCAGCGCCATTACCAGAAGAACACCGCCGGTAATACCTATTAATATTGAAGGTAATCGTACGCTCCAACTGTTGACCGGGAAAATTGAAAAGATGGGAAAGTAAATCCAGGCTTTCAGCGCGCCTATATAATCCATCAGCAATATGGGAATGCCGTGAAATCTGTACCTGATAAAGATGTCGCCTTTACCGGCCAACGCGCCATTCACAAAAAGCAGTTCATCATAATACAATCCCGGCTGGGAGATCTTCCGGCAGGCAATCACAATGGCAAGGATAATCGTTAAGGCAGTTACACCAACATACAATTTGGTTTCGTTATTCATTAGTGATGAACATTGATTGTAAGCGCTTACCTTTTTCCAGGTCCGGCATCTTCAATTCGTTACCAATTTTCCGCCCGCAGTGTTAAATTTATAGTTTGTGGCAATATATGCCAAATGCATTCTTATTTTCCCCAAGTCCATCGGGACTTATTTCCTTATAATTTCCTGAATTATTACAATAAAAGGAATGGCTTCAGGCTTATTTACATGTAAGCTGTCAGCTTCCAGCGCAATGATCTTCCTGTTTTTAAACCTGTTGTTTGTTGAATATTTTACATCGTTGATCGTAAGGTGGAAGGTGGTTGGGAGCGAGGACCAGTTAAATGCGTATGGCATTTCTCTTACAAAAACCTTTAGTTCATTTTTCGATGAATAAGTAAAATCATGTCTTGCTTCCGCCGCCTCTTTCTCTCTCATTTCAATTAGCTGCGGTGGTTTTAATGTGTATAAAGCGGTGTCGTAATATTTGATCTTTAAAAGGAAGATCGGTTCGCCGGGTAGTGTAAAATCGGGATATACTTCATACATGTCTGTGACCAGATATCCTTTTTTATTCAGGGCTTTCAACACACCATTGTATAAAGATTCGTTGGTGGCTGTAACAAACAGGTTATGGGTTTGTGACTTTGGCCGAATTACATTTTTTTCGAAGGCGCTTATTGAATCGGGCGTTCGGCCGTAAAATAACACATCGTAAACAGGAACTTTATCATTCAGCATTTTCGATAACCCGTCGAACGGAAATGGCTCAAGGCTTACAAAGGCATCGACCTTTGGAAGTATATTGCTGTTGTCAGTTACTGAACCGCGATCTGAAAGTAGCCTTTTTAGATTCGCATTCCTGACCTCTTTGTTATGTCTTAGCGATGAATAATCATGCCACGAGAGGTTTATATTCTTTATAAAGATATTTTCAACCGTTGTATATGCCTGAAAAAGGAGCGGTAGTAATAACAGCAGTGCTAATTTATGGGCTTTGAAGTTTAACAAACCCAGAACGATGATAATACCATACATTATTTCTACAATAGCTCCATACCGGTAATACCCGGTCGTAATTAAACAGGCATAATCAAAGCCAACAGCCAGCAGCGCCAGGAAAATAAGCTGTTTAAAATAATTGTTGCCCGGTCCAGTTCTTCTGCGTTGAATAAGGTAAGTAACAATGGCGCCAAGGCATATAAAGTATCCAAATAATAACCGGAAACTATAAAGGCTCCATTCATTGTTGCGGCTTTTATCTAACAGGGTTACTATATGGTAAATAAAAAATTCTGATGCGCTTTTATGACCCCACCGGTTGTCTTTAAAATTTTCCGGCGGATATAAGGGCGAACGGAATATCGAGTTGAAAAATGGAAATAACGGGTTACCTGTTTCATGCAGGTTGTACAACATATAAATGGAAGGGAACAACAGCACTAATGCAGGAATGGCAAATCGTTGAAGCGGTGGAAACGTATTGAAATTCTTGATAAAGTAAATAAGGCATAATATGCCAGTATATGGAAGATAGGTAAGTTTAAAGGTTAACGTTAAAGAGGCTACCAGGAAAAAATAAACATAATTAAGTGTCTTATTTGACCCTGAATTTCCAAAGAACGCAAAAGAGACCAGCTCAAGTACAAAAGGTAGCCCCATCAGATCGGGCTTATAGGAGCCCATGGTGAAAAAAGTATTGTCGGCCAAAACGGCGAGCAGGGAAAGTGTTGTCAGCACCACCATTTTATGTTTACGGCCATTTGAATACAGGCTGGTAAACTTTACTATAAAATCATAAACGGAGGCAATGATGGTGACCAGTAAAATGGTATTGATGAAAGTGCCAAGCCTGTATCCCAGTAAATGTCTGAAAAGTCCGTATATTCTTTCGGGCAATGGAAAATAATAGGTCCTGATTGCGCCGGCGCCCCAGTTGATCTTATTTTCACTGAAGTCAGCTTCCTGGAGGTATAGCTCAAAGTGATATGTGTCGAAGTTCTGATCGGGAAGAATGCTTCTGATGAGTCCCAGTATGATCACCGGCGATGAGGCCAGCAAAAAATACAGCCATTCCTTTTTTGTCCCTGATTGAAAGATATCTTTCAGCCACAAGCCGGTTGTGTTATTTTTCCTGTTGAGAAAGTAAGCGGTTAAAAACAAACCCAAAGTTAATATCACCGCACTGCCGGTATAGCTAAAGACGTTCTTATAGGGTGTTTGTATGTTCGCGAAATAAAAAAACAACCTGATAGAATCTGTAAGCCAGCAAAAAAGAGAAACAAGGACCAGGAAAAAAAGAAATGGTTTGCGCATTTTTTTAGGGATATTTTAAAGGGACCTTACATAAGGCCGGATATAACATTTGTAATTATCTTTTAAAAGCGCCGTATTTAAGAATGCAGTAGATGGCGTGAAAGCCATCTTTCCAGTTAATTTTTTTGCCTTCGGCATAGGTTCTTCCATAATAGGAAATACCCACTTCGTAGATCTTTATGTTGGGTATCCTTGAAATTTTGGCCGTCACTTCCGGTTCGAAGCCAAACCTGTTCTCTTTTAATTGGATGCCCTGTATAATTGGCCTTTTGAATAATTTATAACAGGTTTCCATGTCGGTAAGGTTCAGGTTAGTGAACATATTCGATAACATGGTGAGTATCTTATTCCCGATACTATGCCAGAAGAATAAGATGCGATGCGGAGCGCCACCCATGAACCTTGAACCGTATACTACATCGGCGGCAGTTTTCATCACCGGAGCTAACAGCAGGTTATATTCTTCGGGGTCATACTCGAGGTCGGCATCCTGGATCACAATATAATCACCGGTTGCCTTACTGATGCCCGTATGCAGGGCTGCTCCCTTGCCTTTATTGACCTCATGCTTATAATAGGTGATCGGTAGGCCGGGATTTTTTTCAATATAGGCTAAGATCGATTGTTCGGTTTTGTCGGTTGAACAATCGTTCACTATTATGACCTCTTTTTTTATATTATTGACAAGCTTTACTTCCTGTATCTTATCCAAAATAAAATGGATCGTTCTCTCTTCGTTGTAAGCTGGAATTATAATAGATAATGTTTCCATAAATGCAACGATTGTTTATACGAGCTCCTTTTGGCGTGATTTGTTTTCAATGTATTTGAACAGTGTCGCCTGTTGTTCGTGTAACATTTTCTGATGTTTTACGGTAGTATCGAGTATGATCCCACAGGTGAACAGCAGCAGGGCGATCACTTCAAGGGAAGCGGCCAGAATGGTAGATGGCACTTTGTAAATATAACCGGTTTCCATAAACTCAAGCACTGCGGGCGTCCCTATGACCAATCCGGATAAACAAAACAACAGACCGAGCACGCTGAAAAATACGAGAGGTTTGTAATCTTTAAAAAGGGTGAAAACGATCTTCAGCACTTTCAATCCATCGGTGTAGGTATTCAGTTTCGAAACACTGCCTTCAGGGCGGTCGCGGTACGCGATATTCACTTCGCGTACTTTGTAGTTGTTGTGCAGGGAGAAAATGGTCATTTCCGTTTCTATTTCAAATCCCTTGCTCAAAACCGGGAATGTTTTTACAAAGTACCGGTTGAACACCCGGTAGCCGGTCATAATATCGCTTACATTCGATTTGAAAAGGAGATTGATCAGCTTGCGAACCAGTGCGTTCCCAAAGCCATGAAATGCACGTTTATTTTCCTGGGAGTAGGCGCCATTGGAAATTCTGTCGCCCAGCACCATATCGGCTTCGTTATTGGCTACCAGTTCTATCATTTCATGAACGAAGCTGGCAGGGTAGGTGTCATCGCCATCGATCATCACATATACGTCGGCATCGATATCCTGAAATGATGATCTTAACACATTGCCCTTTCCCTGGCGGGGTTCTTTTAGTACTATTGCGCCATTTGCTTTAGCAATAGCAGCGGTATCGTCTTTTGAGTTATTGTCACAAACATAGATCCTTGCTTCGGGAAGCTGCCCCCTGAAATCATCAATTACTTTTTTTATTGTCGCAGCTTCATTATAACAGGGAATTATTACCGCAATTTTCATGTTGTTGTGTTAGCCGGTTTAAGTTTTTTAAGGATATTTTTTCTGTTATTCTTCTACGTTAACCGATGGAGCTTCCAGTTTAAATAATTTTCTGAAAAACCTGGCTGCTACTTCTTTTGTAAAATGTTTGTTGGCATAATTATTTAGCCAGGCGCTCTGTTGCTCCAGTGCTTTGTTATTGGTATAGAGGTCAATGATCGCCTTTGCAAGATCGGCCGGGGAATCGTGCGGTTGTATCAACTCGCCTAAATCATATAAGCCTTCCAGCCCGGATGACGTACTTACTATGGGAATTGACTTTGCCATGGCTTCCACCGTTTTGCCTTTCAGGCCTGCGCCAAACCGCAGAGGTATAACTGCTATTTTAATACGGTCGTATAACATGTTCAATTCATGGTCGCTCACGAATCCCTTAATTACCACACTATCCGAGGCATAGCTAAGGACCTTCGCTGGCGGGTTCGACCCGGCGACGATAAACCGGATACCGGGTATCGATTTCCGGATCTCGGGCAGTACTGCATCTATAAACCAAACCACCGCATCTATGTTCGGCGGATGGCCAAACCCACCTATGAACAGCAGGTCTCTTCTGTTATCGAAATTGGTAATGGCCGGGGCAATTTTTTCATAAAAGAATGCCGGCATTACTTCTATTTGTTTTTGCGGAAAAGCTTCCGCAACGATCTGTTTTTCTTTAAGTGTTGGCGTAAGGGTTACATCCGATTCTTTGAATAACGCATATTCGATCGCCTTCCATTCTTTTGATGAAGCCAGTTTCTTTTTATCGCCTGTAATTTCAAATTCATTACGCTCGCGTATAAAGTGCAGGTCATGACCGTAATAAAAAATGGTGGCGTTGGTGTTTTCCCGGAAGAATTTGATATACTTTGTGGCTATATGCGGCCTGTTAAGCAATACAAAGTCGAAGTACTTTTTATTTTCGATGACCCAATTTTGCCAATGTAATGCATAATGCGTTCCATAAAATACCTCTATGCCAAGTTGTTGAAGGGTGGTAGTGTACGGTTCAGTTCTTGCGAAGTTATTGCCAATGAACTTTACGTTCATACCCATTTGCACAAACAATTGCAGGTACTGAAACGTTGTTCTTGAACCGGCATCTTTATCGAAAGTGGGTACATAATGATCAACTACCAGGATCGTTTTTTTGCCTTTGCTTCTGTCTCGTGCCCAAAAAACTTCTTCAGCATTCGGGAATTGTTCTTTCAGTTCCTCTTTCCATTTGTCTTTGAGCTTCTGGTTGTTGATCTTCTGATACGCTTTAATACCTGTCAATCCCTGTTTAGGCGCCGCATCTGTGCCATGGGAAAATCCTTCGTGGTGTACAACAATTGATAAAGGTTGATACACCACTTTCATTTTTTGCTTCCTGATCTGGAAAGCGAGGTCGGTGTCTTCGCAATAGGCGGGTGAAAAATACTCGTCAAAGCCATTCAAAGCATCCCATATTTTTTTTCTCACCATGATGCTGGCGCCTGAGATATAATCAACTTCTTTTACGTAGTTGAATTCCGGTGCGTCGGGGCTTTGGCTGTGACCGAAGTTCCAGCCCGATGCATCCTGCCAGATGATACCGCCGGCTTCCTGCAAACGCCCGTCGGGATAAACGAGTTTAGACCCTACCATACCGTAATCGGGGTGGTTGTTAAGCAAATCGGTGAGTGACAAAAGCCATCCGGTGGTTACCTGGGTATCGTTATTCAAAAAATGAATGTAGTCGCCTTTGGCGTATTTGGCAGCATTATTACAGTTCTTAAGAAAACCCAGGTTCTTTTCATTCCTTACAACCGTAATGTTTTTGATGATTTTTTTAATATCGGCGGTTTCATCGGTTGACACATCGTCGGCAATGATAACTTCATAGCTTACGCCATGGGTGTTTCTCAAGATCGAGCGCAGGCATTTGTAATTCATTTCCCATCCATTATACACGGGTATAATGATCGAAACTTTGGGGTGTTCAAATACGGGAAATTCTATTGGGTCGAAAACCGTTATAATATCATTGTCAAATTGTAAAGGCGTGGTTATATGGTAGTTTGCATAGATGTCATTTCTTTTTCCGCGGAGTTTGTTGACCAGTTTTTTCAGTTGTTTGTACTGTTTTGAATTCTCGGGCAGTACCCGCGCTTTGAAACGATAATAAATTGACAGTAGTTTATAGCCTTCTGAAGAATAGATCTCTGAAAGCCTGTTGTTCAACTCGTCAACCTGCTGGTGCAGCGTAATGAGCTTTTGGTTTAGATCGTTGATAATGCCTTCTTTTTCCGCTAAACGGATATTTGTCTGGCTGAGCAGCAGGGATTGTTTTTCTTTTTCTTCAAGCATTTCCCGGCTGTTGTTTTTCAATTGTTCCTGTTCTTTTTGTAATGATCTTATATAATCTGTCATGCCCCAAAAATCTTTATCAACCTGAATTACAGCGGAGGATAACGCAGCTGTATCGGCAACTTCCTTATCTGCAGCTATCGAGATCAGGTATTTTCGGTTAACTTCTTTTATTTCTTTGTTCCAGTTATAAACCTGTATTTGTTGTATTTCATTCAGGTTGGCACCGGTAATAACGCTTACGATCTCATACCCCTGTTCAAAATGATAAGTATGTTTGAAATGTTCCTGTAAAAAAATCCTGAATTCCTGTTTGTTGAACTCTTTTAAATGAAACTGATTTTTCAGGTCTTGTTTGGCAGAATAGATCTCAGTATTGGGGGTAGAAATAATCAGCAGGCCCCCGGGTTTTAAAACTCTCTTTATTTCCTGCATAAACAGGCGTTGTTCTGCTTCGTTCACATGTTCAATGGTTTCAAATGATATCGCTACATCTATCGTATTATCATCGAGCGGAATGCCTGTAACTGTTCCTTTTTTAAAACTGATTTTGTGATTATTTGCTGCATAATTTTCCGATGCCCATTCTATGCAGTTTTCATCAATATCGACCCCGGTTGCTTTTTGTGCATATTTCCCAATTAATGCTGTTCCATATCCCTCACCACAGGCAATATCAAGCACTGTTTTATTCCTGATGAATGGTATTATTGAATGATATCTATGTAAATGCTCAATACCGATCTCGTCGGTACTGAGCGTCTTTGACGGTATAAATCGTTCTCCTGTAAATTGCAGCATAGGAATTCTTTTGTAGCATTTACTTGTGTATTGCGCTTGCTACTAAGGTTTTGTGATTATGAGAGGTATATTACTTACGATTGTCGGGTATTAAACTTAGTAATGTAATATTCGTGCCATTGTTTGTAGTAAAAAAAAACAGGCAAGTACCTGAGCTGGTTTGCCTGAAGCTGGTGGTATGTTGGTAACATTAGGTAAAAATGATTAGTGTTATGGCCTGGTTTAATTAAAGGATGAAATATAGTGTCTTTGCAAATGTTCAGCGTATTATTTCTTTTTGCCTAAGCCTGCTGCAATTTTTTGCCGTAATACACCAAGCAGACTTCTTTTTTCATAAGTCCGTTTATACCAATCTATATCATTCTGCAACCGGCTGATATCGCCCAGTAATTTGTTGATCAGTTGTCTGTTACCTTCGGCCGTTTCCTGAAACTGTTGGGTATTGGCTTCAAACATGCTGATGGCGA
>CBIHPC010000052.1:0-26491 GCA_966211305.1 uncultured Niastella sp. | reverse complement strand
ACCACATCATTAACGATCGTACTTACCAGGTAAAAAGCGGCAAATGCAATAAACATCCAGGGTGTCACCGGGTAACCCCATACCTTATACGGCCGTTGCCGGTCTGGCATTTTTCTTCTCAATATAATGATCCCGACTGCACCCAGTAAATACGCTGCCCAGGTAACAAAAGTGAACATATCTGCCAGCATATCGAACGAACCGCTTATAATAAGAAAAGCAGCCCATATGCCATGCAGCCACAAAGCATTACCCGGCGTATGAAAACGGGCATGGGTTTTACTGGTCCAGGGAATAAACAATCCATCCTTTCCCATTGCATATGTTACACGTGCCGTAGCCATTGTATTGCCATTGATGGCGCCAAAGGTGCAGATAACGATAAGAGCGGCCACAATGGCGCCGCTGGTTTTTCCGAGGGCCACCGCAATGGCATCTGAAGCCACCAATGGCGATGCAGCCATTTTATCAACCGGCAGCACATATAAATAAGCCTGGTTTACCAGCAGGTACACTATTATGCAGGTAAATACACCGGTTACGAGGCTCCGAAAAATATTCTTTTGCGGATAGCGTACTTCCCCACCCAGAAAAGTGATATTGATCCACCCGTCGTATGCCATAAAAGCGCCTGTTAATGCGGCAACCAGTCCACCCGCCAGGGAGAACCCCTGTTTAGGATGTGCAGATGGGTTTATAAAATTAGCCGCTGTACCATTGCCTGAATAAAAAATACCGGCAACCAATAAAACAACGACAATGATCTTTACCGCGGTGGAAACCAGTTGTAAACTGCTGCCGGCCCGAACACTTATATAATTTATCAACGTAAGCCCCAGTACCAGTACGATCGCCATCAGTTTTACCCCTGCATTGGCTAACGGGTACAGATTCCCTAAAAAAGGAATATGCCACACGACAGACCGTTCAATAGCAGCATCGAACCGCGGCATGTGCACAAAAAAATCAGCATACTGAGCGCATACAAAAGCAATGGCGGCAACAGAAGCTGTATTAATAACAGTGAAGCCTGCCCAGCCATATAAAAAAGCGACGAACTCACCGTACATATGGCGCAGGTAAACGTACAAACCGCCTGTTTGAGGAAACATGCACCCCACTTCCGCAAAGATCAATGCACCTATGAGAGAAAAGATGCCTGCAACGATCCAAACTACCGTGAGCCACACCGGCGAGCCTGTCTGTGCTGCCATAACAGCCGGTTTCATAAATATGCCGGAACCTATGATGCTGCCCACCACTACAGCGGTTGCGGCGTTGAAACCTATTGATGGATGTTTTTGAATATTCAATAATATAATGTGGTGTAAACAAAGTGAAGTAAGAGATATGAAACTAGTTAACTCGTCAGTTTACCCCTTACTCCTTTTTCGTATCGATCATAACCTGCTCTTTAGCTCAGTCGCTCTTCAACAACTCAGCAATAATCCTATGGAAATGATGCGTACCCTGTTCCCTGGTCACCGAATACCTGCCGTGGTTATAGAACCGCGACCGTATTCCTTTCTGCACAGCCTCCACCACTTCTTCATCTTCCATCTCTACCTGGTTCAGATCAGAACCAGCGCCCCGGTTGAACAGCTCTTCTTTCCATACGTACGTCAAAAACGACACTTTACACTGCTGTTGCGAAACAGGTTTTACTATATTGATGCTTAATCCCCAGGGATAAAAATTGAACATCATGTTGGGAAATACAAAAAAGTAATATGCAGCTACGGGTTTGCCGAAATCGGGTGAATTAACGGGCAGTTCAAATACATCTTCCCCTTCTTTGGCAATGCCCAGCTGCAGGTTGCTGTACGGGAACAATTCCGTTACATAATTACCAAAATCGAGCACTGCATTTAAACCGGTATGTACAAACGGAATATGAAAACCTTCGAGGTAGTTTTCACAATACAGGGCCCAATGCGCCTGCACCAGGTAATCTTTCGACAATTCGGGCCTGAAAACAAATTCCTGCAATGGCAACCACCCAACCCGCTCCATCATTTGTTGTAAATAAAGTTGTGGTGATGATGCTCCCTGCAGCGAAATAAATATCAGCGGCCCCCAGCTAAAGTACAGCACCTGCTTCAGGTCGTCATCGGCAGTTGGGAAGTTTTTTACCTCTTTAAATTCAGGCATGGAAACAAAATGGCCATCGAGGCCAAACTGCCGGCCATGGTAACGGCATCGCAAATGGGCGGCCTTGCAGGGTTCTTTTATAACCAGCGTACCACGGTGCGTGCATACATTACTGATACAATGCAGGTTGTGCTGGTGATCGCGGGTAAGCAGCAACGGCTCATCGAGGTAATTTTCAAGCAGTGTGAACGGATAACAACGGCCAGGTTCATTCACCATACCAACATCGCCTATAAATTGCCAGCTACCGGCAAACAGTTTTTCTTTGGCCAGTTCAAAAACCGCAGGGTCTGTATAAAAATCAGTATGTAAGGTTTTAGCCCGGGAAATATCAGCATCTACATAAAAACGCGACATGCAGTTATATTATCAGGGTGAAGAATGCCATAATAAGTTAGTAATTTAATTGCTGCTAAACACCATCAACGAGTATATAATCATGAATAATTTACTGCTCATAACAGGTTTCCTCCTGCTCACCGGCAGCCTCGCGGCTCAAAAGAACAGGTCGCTTTTCAACGGGAAAGACCTTACCGGGTGGACGATCCACGGCACCGAAAAATGGTATGTCGACGGGGGTGAACTGGTTTGTGAAAGCGGGCCCGATAAAGAATACGGTTATTTAAGCACCAACGAAAAATATAAGAACTTCGAACTAACGCTGCGGTTCAAACAGGAAGCCAATGGCAACAGCGGGGTATTCTTCCGCAGCAGTATTGAAGGGGTGAAGATCACCGGCTGGCAGGTAGAAGTGGCTCCCCTGAATGGCCATACCGGCGGCATTTATGAATCGTATGGCCGCGCATGGCTTATAAAGCCGGCACCTGAAGAAGAGCAATGGCTGAAACCGGGCAAATGGAATATATTAAAAATTAAGGCAATCGATGACGAGGTCACTACCTGGTTAAATGGCCACAAGATGATCAACCTGAAAGATGATAAAATAGGCCGGGGCGAGGGTTTTATAGCCTTACAGATCCATTCCGGCGGTGGTATTAAAGTAAGGTGGAAGAAGATCAGAATAAAGTTGAAAAGCTGACAGGTCAACGCCGATGTAGCCGGGATACCTTACAATTCAGGCCACCTGGTTAATTGCTTACCACGCAAATTCCCGGCAATAGGTAGCTTTAACCAATAAATCTCAACTAAATAACCAACTTATCAACATTCCCGGGCGCCCATACAACGGTGTGGAACAATTCCCCGTCATACCAGTGCTACCCGCTCCCTTTTTAACCCGTTTTAGATCCGCTATGGGTAATCTTCGAGACCACAGGCTCAAAGAATTACTGCATGTAAGGGTGGGCTTTTTGGCCCAGCCTTTTTTATTTACAGGAGTGGAATAAATTGGTTTTCAATCACATTTGATCTTTTTACCGCTCAATTATCCCCTATTCCGCACCTTACATTATGAAGCTTTTGGGCTTTTTTCAGCCCAAATCTCCTGAAAGGCATTTCCCGAAGGGAATTCGCTTTTCCCTCAGGGAATTTACTTTTCCTTACAGGAAAACGTAAAATCTTTCGGGAAACCGTAAAAGGCTTCGGGAAATCGCAAAACCCTTAGGGAAAAGGTAAAAGCTTTTGGGAAAGCTGAAAAGCCTCCGGGAAATCAGAAAATCCGTAGGGATTCCTTAAAAATGTCAGGGAAAACGTAAAAGCCTCCGGGAAACAACTTTTCCTTGAGTAGTTTGCGCATCAAATCCCGACTTTGACCTGACATATGCCAACAATGCTTCATTACAATTCAACATTAGTCAATTCCAAGCCTACAAGCGTCCATTAAAAGGCAACAATCCTCCGTTTCAACTCAACAATACTCCATTACAAAGCAACAATAGACCGTTGCAACTCAACAATGCTCCATTACAAGTCAACAATGCTTCATTACAATACAACAATGGCCCATTGAAAGCCAACATTAGTCAATCCCAAGCCAACAAACGTCCATTACAAGTCAACAATGCTCCGTTATTAGTCAACAATGCTCTATTACAAAGCAACAATAGACCGTTGCAAGTCAACAATGCTCCATTACAAGTCAACAATGCTCCATTACAAGCCAACAATGACCCGTTACAAGCCAATGTTTATTACAAGCCCACAACGGCGCAGGGTGGCCCGGCGATGGGCCAGGTGGAAGTATCAAAAGTAATTTTGAGGGCCTGAGAATCGCGTAAACGAAAGTTTTCTCCATCAGGTACCCCAATAAAAAGAGGGCGTACCGGACTATGATACACCTTCCTTTCTACAAAAGCTGATTTCTCCGTTAAGCGAAACTCACCTTTTGGGATATTATTTTATAATTGAAAAAGCAGCCATCACCGGTAAGTGGTCTGAACCATAACTGTGCGTAGCCAACACGCTGTCTTTTTTTAATAAAAGCCCGTTTGGCTGATAAAAAAAATAATCGATCTTCTTATTTGGCCTTTCTGCCGGGATAGTGAATGCATTCATGCTGCCTGCATTGGTATACTGCTGCATAAGGTATTGAATGCTCTCCTCCTCAGGAACCGCATTAAAATCACCTCCAATTATCAGCCGCTGCTTTTTGAGCGAACTAAACACGTTTACCATTTCCCGCGCCTGCAGCATTTTTACCTCCCTGTTCTTAAAGTCGAAATGCGTGCACGCAAAATAAACCGGGCGTTTATTGATTTCAACTTTTACCACCAGCAACTTTCTCGGTTCTGTTGGGATGCCGGTTATCGACGGCAGCTGATAGCCCGTCGCTTCTTTTATTGGGTACTTAGACAAAATACCAATCCCGTATGAACCTCCTTCGTAAGGAATGGTCCGTTCAAAATGATAATACATTCCCAACTTTTCGGCCAGCACTTTCAGTTGATACACGCCGTTACTGCGTTTTGTAACACTATCCAGTTCCTGAACCGCAACCAATTCAGCATTGACAGCTTTAATAGTAGCCGCTATTGTATCGAGGTCTATAACCGCTTTAGCCTGCGAAGGCGGGTTAGCATGATGAATATTATAACTTAAAACAGTAAGCGGTGTATAAGTTGCAGACAATTTACCGGTTTGGCTGCAACTCATTAACAAAGCACCAAATAAAACAACAATGAAATATTTTTTTGTCATGACCTGTTATGGATAATTAAATAATGATACCGGATTGTACTTTACCCGCTGATCTTCTTCAGGCACTTTAATATCGAGCGTAATGGTGGCGTACTGGCCGGTTACCTGGTAGTTTCTTACTATCACTATACCAAACGACTGGTTGTTGATGGGGTCCCACCGGCCCCAGCCAATGTAAAAACCCTGTCCCACATTGAACACGTTATTCGTTCTGCGATTGGTAGCGTAAATATTATATCCTTCGCCACCCTGTGCTGTTGGTGCGGCCACTTTAGTGGCAACATGTTCCATCAATTGCGTATCCCACAGCAGCGTATCGAATGAGGTAACATTTACACTGGGCCGGTTAGCGGTAACCAATGTATATGGCGCTTTATCGAACCCCGTCATATAAGGGGCAAGCGCATTTGCATACGCGGTACCGGCAGCAAAAACCGCGGGCGGCATAATGTTGTTGCTCGTAGAAGTATATTTAAAGAACCCGATGTCGATCATTTCATCATTCGGCGCTGCATTATCGATGCTAAAAACATGCGGCGCCTGGTAGGCAGAAAAGAAATTGTTTTTCCCGGAGCCTATTTCCGTTGTCAATACGATATTTTTAAACACCTTCAGTGGTTTGTAAACTTTCGCCACATTATATTCCACTACAGCATTTTTTCCACCGGCATTGGCTCCGGTGATCCTGACTGCCTCAATATCGTTTTCGCCTAAAAAGTTAAATGAAAAGGGAAACTCATCAGCAGGATTACCTACGGGCAACGTTATCTCCGTACCGTATGCGCCGCTCTTTTTGATGGCATAGCTTAAACCGGTTACAGCGGTTCCTGAGAAAACAGTACCGCTTACTGTATTATTCACCGTAGTATACATTTTTTCAATGCCGGTCATGTTATTGTCTAACGAAATAACCACTGCATCATCCTGTACCTGGCCAATGGTAAATGTATCCTTTACTATGGCATTATATATATTCGTAGTGTTGATGACAATACCAGATAAACCGTTTGTTACGTTTACGTCAATGGCAAACGGCGCATTCCGCTTATCGGCAATTGCAATGGAAGTTTCCCCCGACGCTGTTCCATTCACAATGGTCTGGTAACTGATGGCAGCCAGGTCAAATTCCGAAACCACATTACCTTCCACAACCATCTTTTTTCCTTCGAACACAGATGGCCGGTGGCTTATATCATCTTTGAATTGTATTTTCTGTACCGACCTGATATTGTCGGTTGTAATATGTAGTTCGCTGTTTTTATGCTGAACGTCAAATGCAATGACCACCAGCGCTAAAAAATTATCAGTTACCGTAAACCCGATCGTATCGGTAAGGCTGGTGGGCGCATCTGTTCGATCGATGGTAACAGGATCGCCGGCGCTTGTGCCGTTGGTTGTTTTCGTGATCAAATACCAGGCAAGCCGTTTAATGCCCGCCGCCGACTGAACCTGAACGGGAATGCGCAATTGATCACCGCTGTTCAATCCCTCAACTTTTGTATATTTTTCATCAATTGTAATAACAGGCTTCGATCCTGACTGGTCGTTCACCTTTTTACAACCGCCCGCAACAAGCAACAACAGGCTCATTGCACAACAGTGGAAAATTGATCTCATATATATGCTTTATCTGTTTATTTTTAATTCACTCACCACCGGTAAATGATCGGAGGCAAATGTTTCCATGATCGTTTTGTGATTGACCACACTGTATCTGGCCGCCGGTTTATAAGCCAGATAGTCAATAACGGCTGTTGCATTGCTGGCCGGAAAGGTATTGGGGCACGTTGTACATGTTCTGGTAAATGCACCATCCAATATGTTGATGAACTCAGTAGCGGAAGGCCGTTCGTTCAGATCGCCGCCCATCACCATCGGAATGGTAAATGAAGAAGCGACATTCACCAGTTCCTTTATCTGCAACAGCCTCGTTGCATCGTTGTCATGTTGCAGGTGCGTTGCCAGTGCCAGCAGCGAATCTTTGCCGGGGAGGTCAACCTGCGCCAGGCCCAATACACGCTGCTCTTCGGCGGCATTGCCTTTTGGCAAAAGCTGTTTCCTGATCTGGCTCATCGGATACTTACTCAGGATAGCGACCCCATAGAAACCCTTCATATAGTTGATGGCAGAAAAATAAGCCACATTCATTTTTGTAAGCGTGCCCAACTCTGCTGACTGGTCTTTCGTATACCCGTTCCTGCCGGTATTCTTATCTACCTCCTGTAAAAAAACGATATCAGGATCTTCATCGGTGATCACTTTGGCAATAGCTGCTATGTTCACTGTTCCGGGCGAGCCGGGTGGCACCGCGGCGTGAATATTATACGTCATTATTTTAATACTGTTCAAAGCCGGATCATTATCATTATCCTTACCGTAAGTATTCACATTATTAATCAACTCTACATAGGCAGGCGGCGTATCGGGCATATACGGATCTTTATTGCAGCCCCAATGTATCACTAACACTGCTGCCGCTATCAGGGATGTTAAACGTTTACTCATTTCCATTGTAAGTTTAATTACCAGTTAGGGTTTTGTGCCAGGTTCTTATTCAGTTCTCTGTCCTCTATAGGCAAAGGCCATAAATAATCCCTGTCTTCCCGGAATGTTTTGTTGATGTTCCTGTTAGTTAGAATATAGCCGCCGGTCGACAGCGTCAGTTCGCTGCTGGCAATCTGGTAAGGACCGGTTGCCGGTGGTTTGGCGCCGTCATATATTTCAACATCCACCTTTCCATCCCTGTTCAGGTCATAGTTGCCGGACCCGGGAAAGTACATGCCCAAAAAAGGCCGTGTAAGCAAATGACCTTCTTTCCAACGCATAAGATCGTCCCAACGAAAGTTATTTTCCATAACCAGTTCAATTCTCCGTTCCCTTCTTATTTCAAGGATCACTCCTTTATTGTCGCTTCCGACGTTCTTGTACATATCTGCGAGGTAGGGATCAGGTTGGGCATTGGCTACCGACATATCGAGGTTGGGCATATTTACCCTGTCGCGCAATAATTTTATAGACATATTCAGGTCGGCCTGAGTAAGGGTACCCAGTTCAGCCAATGCTTCCGCATAGTTCAGCAAAACTTCGCCGGCGCGGAACAATACCATATCATGGTACGACTGGCCGTTTCCGTCCATGGCAACGATATTCATCCACTTGATGGGCTGATAACCGGTCATGGTTGCTTCAAAGTCGGGAGCGAGCGACGTTGTTTGTCCTATGCGGGTATAACCCGGCGTACGAATTGTTTGCGCCAGCCTCGGATCGCGGTTCTGCACTTCATTATAATACTCCATGGTCTGGTAACCGGGTATATCGGTAAATCGCGAACCGTCGGCCATGAGATAGCTGTTTACCAGGCTTTTTTCCAAACCTGGTTTTCCCTGTGTTCTGGCAGTCATATAAAACTGAAGGCCATGCCGTATAGCCTGTTCATTTGAATAACGCCGGGCAAGAATTACTTCATCGGCTACGCCATCTGCATTGATGGTAGCAAACAGGTCCTGGTACGGTTTGCCGGAAGGGCCCGTTGTTTTATTGTAAATGATATACCCGCTTTCGTTTATAAATTTCAGGGACGCTTCTGCAGCCAGCGCCAACAACCGTTCGGCGCCGGGCAAATTAAATTCTTTATGATGGTACTTTCGCCATGTTCCTTCATACAATGCAACCCTCGATTTTAAAGCCAGTGCAGTCCATTTGGTTACACGTTCCACACTTTTGGCAGCAGGTAAATTGGCTATTGCAAAGTCAAGATCGGCTAAAACTGAATCGATGATCAATACCCTTGAATCCCTTGGCTTCATCAGGTTCTCCACATCGTTATTCTCCAGTACATTGCTATACCAGGGCACATCGCCAAACCATCTTACTTTTTCGAAATAGAACTGCGCCCTGAAAAAACGCGCCAGTCCAAAATAGCGATCGCGCACAGCGGCATCTTTATAGTTTATGGCGCTGGGATTGTTCAACAGGAAGTTGATACTGCGCAGATCGCTCCATCCCCATTTGGAATCGGTAGTAGGAACGATCCTGGTGCCACTCACTTCGGCATTCACGCTCGATTTAACTACGTTATCTACCGCCTCTCCATAGATATACGCTGCATCGGGGAACTGCGGATAAAAGCCATTGGTATAGGAGATGAATGCTCCCTCGCTGCGGAAAAAGTTTTGCGGCGTTACCTGGTCGGTAGGGTAACGTTCAAGATAATCCTTCGAACAGTTGGTGAAAGAAATAAGGCTTGCAGCTATGATAAGTTTATAACTCAGTTTCATCTTTACTTTTTTTGGTAAAACAAACAGGATTAAAGGGTAATATCCAGTCCGAATGAATATGTTTTACTAAAGGGATACACCCTTCCGTCGATCTGCGCCATTGCCTGCTCCGGATCTATATACTTTGATCTTAGTTTGGTGCTGGTGAAAATATTTTCCCCGCTGGCAAAGAAGCGCAATCCTTTTATGCCGGCCCGCCGGGTAAGTTGCCGCGGGAGCGTATAACCGATCGTGAGATTTTTCAGCCTGATATATGCCAGGTTCTGGATGTACCGGTTATTCGTTGCACGCAGTTCGTTGTTCGCGTTCAGCGCCACATAGGCTAACAAATTGGGGAAATAGGCATTGGGATTGTCAACACTGTATACATCTTTTTCAAAATCCTTCGGAATGAAAGAGAAATACGGGCGCGAATAAGGTCCCCAGAAACGGTCTGCATTATTACCGGGGTACCAGTCCATTTTACCCAGCCCCTGGAACAGGAAACTAAGATCTATATTGTTCCAACTGGCGTTGCCGCCGAACGAATAAGAATAACGTGGCGTATTGTTACCTACTACCCGCTGGTCGCCCGGGTCATAGATAGTATTGGCGCCGGAATTAATAATGCCGTTTCCATCCAGGTCTATCCAGCGAAGATCACCTGCCCGCAGGGGAATATTGTTATCAAGGCGGGTGCGGTTTAAAAACCGTTGATTAACAGGATAGGTTTTCGCTTCTGCATCTGTAAGGAAAAATCCATCCGTTACATAGCCCCAGATCTCCCCCATTCTTTTTCCTTCGTATAAGCTGTTGGTGAGGGCTGTAGGATTGTTGATCTTCTTTACGGTGGAATAGTTATCGCTTAAAGCAACTGTAATTCCATATTTAAAAGTTTTAGACAGCAACCGGAACTGATCGCGGTAGTTCATTGCCAGCTCAAATCCTTTTGTTTCAATGCTGGCCACATTCTCGGAAGGCTGCGTAGCCCCATATACGTTGGGGATCTTGACGCCGGCAGCCAGAATATTATCGGTGATACGAACAAATTTGTCAAAGCTGATATTCAGCTTGTTTTTGAAAAAGGCGATATCGATGCCCCCGTTGTACGTGGTAGCCATTTCCCAGGTTAAGCTGGCCGATACAGGGTTGGCAGGACTATAGTAGTTAACTTTCTGGCCATCGAGGATATAAGAAGCTGTTCCCGGGTTCATGCTCGAGATGTAAGGATAGCGGCTATCCACCTGCTGGTTGCCCAATGAGCCGATGGAACCCCTGATCTTCAGATCGCTTACAACAGGTAGCAGGGCATTGAAGAAACGCTCCTGGCTGATGCGCCATGCAGCTGACATGGAAGGGAAAAAGCCCCAGCGATCCTTTGCCGGGAACCGCGATGATCCATCATAACGTCCATTTGTTTCAATGAAATATTTCCCTTTATAGTCGTAACTAAGCCGGTAAAAAGCGCCGATCAACGCTACTTCAGAGGAACCGCCAAAAACGCGTTGCTCCCCGGTACCAAGGTTTAAATCGTTCAGGTCTTCCGCGGTCAGATTATTCCTTTCTGCACGCAGGCTCTTATCGGTATGCAATTCCTGGTTATAACCCACCAACACTTTCAGGTGATGATTTTTACTGAACGATGTGGTATAATCGGAATACAGGTTTACTACATGCCGTTGATTAAACTGCTGTGTTTCTTTCAACATATCCACACTATACTTGGGTGCAACTTCCACTACCCCCGGATATAAAGAATACGTTGCAGGCGTTTGCCGGTAAAACCTGGGATCTGTATATAAGTTAAAACTATAGTTACCGGTAATATTCCAGTTTTTAAGCGGGGTTACCACTACTTCATTGATGGTGGTGAGCTCGTATTTTTTATCTACCCCTTTGGTATTGCCATCGATCAGCATGGCAAAGATACCATCGCCGATATCATAGTTATTCAGGCCGGTTCTGTAGGAAGCCGTACCGTCGGGATTTACAGGAGCATAAGCCGGCGATGCATGCACATTTATATGCGTAAAGTTGGCGGTTCCCCCACCTTCGCGTCCCTGGTAGGTATAATTGTTATGGTATAAATTCGTGTTGTTTGAAATGCGCAACCAGGGATTGAGCTTTGCACTTATCTTGGTGCGCAAAGTTTTAGCACTGTATTTATCGGTATTCATACGCATGATACCGTTTTTCGATTTGATATTACCGTTGATCATATAGCTGAACGTTTCACTACCGCCACTGATGGAGATGTTATGGTTTTGCGATGGCTGCCATTTCGTAAACATGATATCCCACCAATCGTAATTACCATAGTAAACGTATTGATCCTTGCCATTCCGGTTTTGGATGGTTACCCATGGCCGGGACGGATCTTCCGTTTTATCATTACGCCTGTCATATAATTCCTGGTAATCCCTTTCGGTATAACCTGAATATCCGCCCACATGCGCCAGGGCGGCGTCGTTCAGGCGCATCCAGTCATAAGCTGTTGTCAGGAAATCGGTACTAACCGTGGGGGTGGAATATCCCAGGTAATTATTGTAACGTATAACTGTTTTTCCCGACTTACCGCTTTTGGTTGTTACCAGTATAACGCCAAATGCGCCGCGCGCGCCATAGATGGCGGCTACCGATGCATCTTTCAGCACGCTGATACTTTCTACTTCTTCCGGATTCAGCCGGTCGAGCGTGCCGGGCACCCCATCGATGATCACCAACGGCTCTTCCGGGCCGCCGGTAGAAGCATTACCCCTGATATTGAATGTGCCCATCTGGCCGGGCGTTCCGCTGGCTACGCGGATATTGAGGTTGGGCACCACGCCCTGTAACAGCGTGGTAATGTTGGAAGCAGGCCGGTCGCGTAGATCATCACCCGCAATTTGTTGCACGGCGCCACTTAAATTCATTCTCTTCTGGGTACCATATCCAACATATACTACTTCATCCATGCTGTTCACCGGCGCCAGCGCCATCTTCACCATTATAGAGTTACTCTCCCCCGCTTTGATAAGGAAATTCTTTACATCATACTGCTGATACCCGATAAAAGAAAACCGGAAATGGTATGCGGTACCTGTTTTCAGTTGGTTGAAGCTGAAAATACCGTTGATGTTTGTATTTGTTGTAATTCGGGAGAATGTATCGGATGCGTTTACTGCTATAACCGTTACATTGGCCATCACCGTACCCTTTTCATCCAGTACGGTACCGGTTATAGCGCCTGTTTGGGCTTTTATTCCGGATGACAGTAGAAGCATTAGTAATAAACATGCCCCTGCCCGCCGGAGACAAGTTAGTCCAACTTTCATTGTTGATTGTTTAGTAAAATATATTGTTTATGATTCGATAAGTACTTACTGCCTGGCCAACTTCACGGTATACTCGCCGCGTTTCTTTTTTATCAGCTTTAAACCGTTCATGCGACATATAACGGGAAGCATTTCGATAGATGAATTATCGTTGGGGATGGTACCGGTAAAATACAGGTCCCGTATTTCTTCTTTCTGATATTTAATTTTTACGTTGTTCCTTTCTGCCACCTGGTCAAACACCAGCCACAGCGGCACTTTGCGGTAATCTTTGCCGGCCGGCACATCGGCGATGCGCATTCCGTTAGCATCTGACTGAACGGTATGCAGGTTACTATCGGTCACCGCTGGGGGTATTACTGCCGGTTTCTCAGGCAATGGAAGCAACCCGGGGGTGGTTTCATTAACGGTTTGCTCATGCATTTTTACCGGGGCCATATTGGTATTTGCTGCTTTGTTAAACAGCAGGAATTTATCGCCCTGTTGTTCAACCTGCAATCCATTCATAACGGCGATGATCTGTAAGATCTGTGATAAAGAATCACTTTTATCGAAGTGCCCGGTAAACAACTCATGACCGGTTTCATTTCCGTTAAAAACAATTTCTTTCCCAAATATTTTTTCAAGCCGGTCGAATGTTGCCGTTAGTGGCACTTTTTTAAAGTCAAGCACCAGTTCGCCGGCACTATTGCCTTTAACCGTTCCTGCTATATAATCACGGTTATTATTGCCGGCCATCACCTCCCCGATCTTTGTAACTTTTACCTGCGCCAGCGCCAGATCTATATTACATTGTTCGCCCGGGAAAAGATAGGTATCGCCAATGGCCAATTGCGCATTCACCGATCTTACAAGCACTTTTCCCTCGTATAATTGAACATTGATATTCGTCGCTGTTTTACCCGCATCTACCATGAAAACAGTACCTAACGCTGTAGTGGTAATGCCGCCGCTGTATACTGTAAAGGGGGCGTTTGGGTTTTTGGCTACATTAAAAACAGCTTTACCCGTTAAATAGATGTCTCTTTTATCTTTCGCGGTTGAATAGATCACAGCAGACCCCGGATGTAAACTCAATCGCGAACCGTCGGCCAGTAAGACCTCCTGTACATTATTGTCTCCATTGACAATCCTGTCGAATGCCGGTGCACCGAATATATTACCTGCAACAACAGCCTTCTCCTTTTTTACCGGCATTAACATATATGCGCCTGTAATAAAGATCATGACGGCTGCAGCCGCCGCCAGTGGTTTCCATAGGGCAGCCAGCTTACCCCTGGTAGTGGCTGCGGAAACATGCCCCCGGATGCTTTCTTCAATGTGCTGTGGTATTTCCGTTGCAGGCATATCCCATTCAGCTTTTGGCGCCAATTCGTCAAGAATGCCCGGGTCCCCGTTAATGAACTGCATAGCCTGCTCCGCTTCTTCTGCAGTGCATTCATTTCTCAAAAACTTTATAACGAGGTCTCTTTTTTCCAAACGGAGATTTATTATAACAGGAAGTACGGGCGAAATCTGATTTTCCCCTACGCCGTAAAAAATAAAATGTAAATAATTATAAAATGGGAGTTGCTCAGTGTTTTTCTCAGGTGGCTTAGCGCTTTCAGCAACTGGCTGTCAACCGTTTTTGTGGAAATGCCCAGCAGGCGGGATATTTCTTTATAAGAATAACCGTGAACATGCTTCAATTCGAAGATCTGCTTTCGTTTTGCGGGTAAACTGTTCATTGCCGAATGAATAGCATCGCGAAGTTCATGACGGTCATTAAATGCAGCGGAAGAAATTTCGACGGGAATATTTTCCGGCGTTTCAACATGCCGGCGATAACCGGCTTCTTTTCTGAGCCAGTCAATATAGATCTGGCGGGCTTTCTGAAAGATCTGTTGATCGAGGCCGATGGTTGCATCCATTTGCTGCCGGTACTTCCATAATTTTATAAAAGTATCCTGCGTAAGCTCTTTTGCAACTTCTTCCTGTTTTGTTTTACGCATGAAGTAGGAATACACCTTGTGCTTCCATTCGTCGAAGACGTCTGTGAAAGTTTTATGATCTCCCTCCTTCAGACTACTAATCATAACAGGGGCCTTTTAAATGAGATGCAAACCTATTACAGATATATCGTTTGAAAGATTATTTTTACTTTAAGAAATTATAAATAATTGACATCTGTACACTTCATTGAAAATCATTAGAAATGCCGCTCACTGCGCAGCCACCAGCACATTATACTTCTTCACCAAACAGGAAGCAGGAAACATTCAATTAACCCGACTTGCGAGCAGACAGTTTAACCAATGTCTCAACATATTTTTTCCAATCTGCCTCATTTCGCCAGATCCATCGCTCTTTTTTTACCCAACCATGGGGCGGAGGTATTGTATCTAATGGATGAAATTTCCCGTTGGTAAATTTCGATACCATTTCTTTATTTGATCTAATGTCCTGATCATTCATCTTCTGCAGGTCTGCCATGTAAACTATTTTAATCTCATTATATTTAATCACTTTAAGCCAAAATTCCCCGCCAAACCAGGGAGCAAGATAACTACGTGAAACGTTATTTATATACTGTGCTTTGATGGTGTCTCCGTCGATCTTATAAGCTCCCCAATATGAACCGATGTAAAATTCATCTCCAATACCATTTCTGGCAACGGCCATTAAACAACTATCAACATCAGGTGGAAAAGGCTGACGAAAGAAGAAGCTGTATACAAACGAACCATCTTCATAAAAAAGCATCTGCACAAAAAAGCTATCCAATTTCCCGGTTCTATTATTCTTCAAAAATTCTCCCCGCTCCCAAAATTGGTAATAACCATCAATATTCAAGAGGCTTCTGATGTTTGTGCTTTTCCCTTCGAGCTTATTGGTAAACCGTTCTCTTATATCTTTAGATATTGGTTTGTATGAGCATGCAAATAAAAGGTTCAATACTATTATAACTACTGCAATCTTCATTACTTCAAATAAGTTGGGTATTAGAATAAAGAATACGGATTGTAATATCCGGAATAGCCGTATAGCCCCTGGTTAAACTGACTATAATCTAAGTAATAATTTTGATTGCCAAACGTAAATATTCTCGATTGATGAATGCCATTCTGTTGCACGTCCTGAAATAACCAATGGCTGTAACCAAATCTCGAAACATTTGAACCATTTCTGTAACCAATCCACAAAGGACTCGAGTAAACCATACCTTTTACCCAGGTAGAAAATCCTGGTCGTTGATTATACCCATAGGTTGGGCTTGGAGTGTTTGCAACAGGACCTCCTTCTTTTCTTTCATTTGTGTAAATAGAAGATCCAACTACAAAATTTCCCACTCCAAGCTCCCAGGCATTTGTTCTCCACCTGTCTCCACTACCAGTAATGAAATCATTTTCCAATCTAAATGAAACATCCCTGAACGATAATTTTACCCCACCTACTATTTGGGAATTTGAAGCTCCATCCGGACCAGTGGCATTGCCGTAATGGGTACGATAATAGGAGCCGCCATAACCGTTGTATGTTACTCCGCCTCCCGCCGATACAGAGTTATTTGTGGTTCCGATTCCTGCAGAAATATTCCATTTCCCATCATCATAGGAAGCTCCAAAATTACTGCCAGCGGTAATTCCTCCGCCGCTAAAACCCAACCCAACTGAAGCGCTGAATGTAAAATCACCTATAGGTATGTTAATGGAGGGCATTATTGAATTTAACGCGGTGGCTGCCGCAGTTTTAGCTGCAAAAGATAATCCGACCGTGTTTGCCTGCGCCTGAAAGCCTCCACTGGAAAAAGCATTCGCAATGCTTCCCTGGCTTATTCCGGCCGAACCTCCGGCTGTATAGTATCCCAACAAAAAGGTACCGGCACTCAACAGGCCAGATTGCACAGAACGCCAGCCCCAATTTCCGGTGGTCAAACCAGAGGATACATAACCTACCGCAAAGCCAATGGCGCCAACGATCACATCATCCCATCCTGCCCATTTTCCATCCGGGTCTATAGTACCGGGCCAGTTATTAGCCATCGCATTATAAGGGCTCGCAAACTGCCCGGCCGGGTCCTGTGCGTGCCACCTTCCTAATTGCGGATCATAATACCTGGCTTCAAAATCATACTCCTCCAGCCCGCTGCCGTCATAAAACTCCCCATGCTGCATTTCCTTTCCCTGGTATCCAAAATTCATTTGCATACTACCGTAAGCACGGCTGGTAAGGGCATACATGGCAAGCCCCTGTGGGTAGTAATGCATTTCATTCAGCAAAGCCCCTTTTGTGTGTACTACCTGCAGGTTGTCAAAATATACATCCCAATTACTTTCATTGCTGCAATACAAATACAAGTACCCGCTTTTTACAACATTAATGTTAAACGAGTGAAGCTTAAATGCATAGGCGGTGGCATTGATAGGGTCAAACCCGCTGCCGGCCTGTACCGGTTTAAATTGTTCATCAAATAGTATCCAGCAGATATTGGCACGCGGGGAAGAGGCAGGAACCGAAGAACTGTTTAATATGGGAGAGAGGTTGCCAGTGGTGGGCACATTAGCATTTAGCAGTGTACCGGTTGCGGCTCCTTTACTTCCGCTTACTACCGCATTGGTACCGGCAAAGGCATTGATAAAGGTGGAAAGTACATTACTTACCAGGTAACCGGTGTTATTAACTGAACCACCCGGGTTATGCCACAGCGAACGGCCATATACCTGGAAGGCATCTCCTGCCATCACTTTCAATGCTATACCCATGCCAAAACGATCACCGGTAGCGCCGTTCAGCTTATACATCTTCGTACTGGCCTGGGTAGGATTGACCGTTGGGTCAGGCGGCGTCGGAAGCCCATTATTACTGTTATTGTTATAGTTGTTGCCACTAACGGAGTTATACCAGCCTAATTGGCTCATCGTCACTACATGATTGGCATCATTGGTAATATTGTAAAAGGTTTGTTCTGTTGCCATTCCGCCGGCCTCAAGCGTAGCGGCAGGGTAGTAAACTGTTTGCGATTCGTCTGTAAGGGTCATACGGATATTCCCCAGATGATCCCGTATATAATAGTCAAACACCCAGGTGTAATTGCTACCCGAAGACTTCAGCCGGGCGCGGCCTTCTGCATGCGCCATAAATAACAGGGATTCCGGTTGGTTTAACGATGCCAGGGAAGCGTTTGAATAATTTTTCGACTGGTAAATGAATCCACCTATGTAAGTGGTAACGGTAGTAATATTGGAAGTATAGGTATTAGTACCCAACTTAACGGAGGCTCCATTCTCCTGTACCGTCTTTTTCAGTTTATTTCCTGCTGCATCGTACTGGTAAGTGATGCTCCCTTTGGAAAAAGTGATAACATTGGGCAGGTTTGAAGCATTATAGGTAATCAGGCTTATATTTTTGTTATCATCCCTGGTAAGGTTGCCATTATAGTCATAACCATAGTCTACTGCTGCAGCTGTTTTGGATGTGGTTGCATAGTGAAAGTCGCCCAGTTTAGAACCGGCAACATTGGCATTGTCAATCACATGCTGAAGCCTGTTGCTGTTTTCTGTGTTCAGATAGGCGTAGCTCAGGTTATCTATATTTGGAGCCCCGCCCAATACAAATCCATTTTGATTAAGTGTTTTAATATTACCATTCAAATCATAGCTCATGCTGTTAAGAGAAAAATCCATATAAGATTTATCCCAGGTAGTACTGCTGGTATTTTGCAAATAAGCTGCATTGGTCAACTGGTTTGCTTTATCGTAACTATAATCGAATTTTCTTGATACACCATCCCCTTTGCTTCTCCATATTTGCCCGCTAAGGCTGCCATTGTAAGCCGGGTTTAAAAAGTTGGTAGTTCCGGTTGTGGCTGATGTTTTATCATATCCCAGTTCCATTCCAAACCAGTTGCCTGAATTACCAGCTATAGTATAGTTCTTATTAATACCTGTCAGCCATCCCCGCACATTATAGTCATAGGTTTGGGTTTCAAGCGAAGTGCCAAGGGTTTTCGTTTTAGCCTGGCCAGTTTCCATATAGGTATAGGCAGCTATTGTTTTATCATTACTATTCGCGGTAGCGCCGCCAATAGTGCTGCTAATATTTTTCACCACAGAAAGCAACCGGCCTGCATGATCATAATTCCTTTTTGTCAATACGTTATGTGACTGCGCTCCCGTCCCCGATTTACTATGTTGTTCATAAACTCTTAGTGGCGCTCCCGTCCAACTGTATTGTGTGGTAGCCTTATCTATACCGTTGCTTAGGTTCGTTCCCTGTGTTTGTATAACACGGCCATGGTCGTCGTAAAAACTAACGGTATACAGGTATTGGGTGCCATTGCTTTCCAACACTTCAGTTTTACTGCCTGTAACCATTCCCCTTATCATAGGCGATTGCACAATGGGCTGGGGATATGGTGCCGTGTTGTTGCTGGCAGCATAAAAGATTGCGGTATTCGATGTATTGGAAGCATCCAATGAGGAGCCAAGTCCTGAACCTGTGCCCGCTACCCAATCATAGTTATCATACCATGTTTGCGAAAGCAGTTCTGTTGTGTAGGATGCCACATTTGGGTAGGTGGTAGACCCTTTGGCAATACCCTGATGATAAATCCTGTTGTTATAATTGGTGTGATCAATCATTAAACCCGTTGCAATCGGCCGGTCCTGCGAATCATACTGAAAATATTGCCATTTATGTATATTTCTCAGGTTGCCATCCTGTGTCATTACAATGCGGCCTCTCTGATCATATACCGTCCACACTTCTCCGGCGCTACCAGTGGGTGTTCCGGCATTTTTCCGGATAACAACCCGGTTATAATCATCATATTCGAATCGGAAACATAACTCATCAGCCTTGCCCTGGTCAATTGTCCATGTGCCATCTGTTAGTGCAACCATTTTTGGGGGGATAATGAAACGTAGATTACTATAATCATCATACACATAGTAAGTGCATTGCCAGCCTGCATGCGGGCTGCCGCTACCGTTATCTGCTGTAGTTGTTGTATACTGAACTTTTTTTAGGATAACCAGGCCATCTTTATCGGTATATTGAATGCTTTGATTCCCGTTTACATCCGTACCGATAGTTTTATATAACCGGCCGGCTGCATAGGCGCCGGAACTGGCAGGAAGGCTCCCGGGCGCCGCCGCAATATTCCATATGCGCACATTATCCGTTGCCGTATTGGTAACATGGCGAACGGTAGTGCCTCTGTTGCTGCCCACCCAACTGCTGCCCCGGCCATAGCTCTTCAATACCCTGTTCGCCGGGGAATTGTCCACATCTATCTGCGAATAGAAATTCGATTCGCCCGGGAACATGGCCTGGTTAAAAGCGGTTTGCAGCGCCAGGGCGTTGTTCTTAAAGGCCCCGTCACTGCCATTGATGAACGGCATGTATTTCTTTGTTTCCCTTCCCCAGTTGTCATATACGTGCATTGCCACCGCATCCTGCTGCAAAGGGCTGATTTGTTTGCTTACCGTTTGCACCGTTCTGCCAAAACCGTCGATGTACTCGGTACTTTGTATCACATGCGATACAGGTAAGGAAGTGGACACAATATCTATTTCGTTGGCAAACGGCTTTTGGGCCACCCACGACTTCAGCGTATTGTACGTTTGACCATAGCTGGTAAAAGCGTTCAGCAACAGCATTATGTTGGAAAGAATGCGTAATGATCGCAGGTAAGGTTTATTATTGATAGTCATGTTCAATTGACTTTAAAAGTGATGCGGATAGGTAATACAACCGGATCGGTTGAAGAAAGCTGCCCTTCAGACAACTTAATAAAGCACCAGCCATCCTTTTGTACCCTGATGTCGTACACGTCGGTTAACAGCCAGTACCTTGCTTCCACGGCATCGGGCGGCCATAACTTCTTATCCCTGATCCTGCCGAAAGGCCGATACTGGCTCCAGTCGGCATCGCGGCTATGGGAAACGGCGGCCTCCAGCACGACACTATCACGTCCCCGGGTACTCACATACGAAGCAAACAATGACCAGGCGCCCTGCCGGTTCGGTACAAACCCCGAAGTATCGGCCAGTTCGCTGGCACGCCTGTGCGCCATGCGCAGTGAAAGTGTTGAATCGGGAGCCAGCGACCGCTTAGCGGGCAGATTCCCTATGGCCCTTGCAGCTACGGTCGGCGATGTAACCGGCGCCGGGCGCACACGCAAATAAAAGGTATCCTGCGCCCATGAACGATGCAGGCCAAAGGCAAATAATACGGTAAATATGATAAGGTATCTCATGTTATTTTATTTAAAGAGTAAACGTAACACCGCTTAAAGGCACGGTACTGTTCGGCGGAACGTCAGTGCCGCTGGTGATCTGGGCATATATTTGCCCGCTAGTATTTATAGTAATTTGCCAGGTTCGGCCGGCCGCCGAAACGGTTACATACCTGGTTGTGGAAGGCCGGCAAAGCCCGCTGATGGTTCCAATGAAATAACTGGAGCCAAAATACATCGTGCCCGAAGTGGGATAGAATATCATATAGAAAGTAACCGTTCCTCCCGATGCAGACGCACCGCTGGTAATGGTGCTGTAACCGGTATTCGTCGTTATCGTGCACGATACGGCCGAACAGCTGCCATTGGCGTTGGCATACGCCTGCCCGTTAGTGTTCACATCGTTAATGGCTTTCTGGTTGGCATCGGCCTGGCTGATCGTCGACATGTAGGTGCCCGCAGCTACGGTATAGGTGACCGTACTGCCGGTGCTGCCGGTGCCACAATTATTGCGGGTAAAGCTGCCCGACTGGGCCACATTGTACCAAACCTGGTAGCACGTGGCGTTATTGTTGGCATACGTTTGCCCGTTAGTGACCACATCGTTATACGCCTGCGCATCGGCATCGGCCTGGCTGATGGCCGACGTATAAATACCGGCAGGCACTACGTAGGTGGCCTGGTTGCCCAGGTAGCCGGCGGCACAGTTATTTCGTGTAAAGGTTTGTGAACGCGATGCATTCGCATATACCGTTGGTACGGGGCAGGCTACCGGCTGCCCGGCAAAATTGTAACAGTTTTTAGATACGATGTTCCTGTCGTTATCCCGCACAACGTTCAATCTGCCCAAACCGTCGAATTCATAGGTGGTGGTTCTGCCGCTGGGATCTATCTCGCCGGTTTTACCCACCTGAGGATCGTATGTGTAGGTGGTCATCAGGGCGTCGGCGGGGAACACCCTGATATCGTCCACTACGCCGCTGAGCGTAGTTGGATAAGTATAGGGCGCCTCATTGAACACCCATTTGCCGCTTACCCATTTCCACCATTGTATAATATAGTTTTTGCTGTTGGGGGGTGAGAACGGAACCGCATACGAACCCGAACTGCTGTACCTGTTGCCCGTATGCGCACTACCGGCCGTTCCGGCATTTTCTTCGAACCCCTGATAAAAATACTCCCTGGTCATGGTGGGATAATTCTTTGGGTACGTTCCCGTAATGTAAAAACTGAAACCCGGCGCACTGCTTGCCGTGAGCGTTAAAGTATAGGTTCCGGCCGGAAGTGAGATATTTGCCGAAACGTTGGTAGAACAACCTGAACCTGAGGGTCCCATACAATGGCTCCCACTCAAACTGGAGGAGCCCGTGATCGTGTAGCTCCAGGTAATATTGCCTGTCAAATTACCCATGGGATAAATATTCCAGATGAGCGAACCTGCATAGTCGGTAGTTATGTTTACCGTGTACGTAGAAGTTACGGAGTTACCGAAACCGCTCGATCCCTGGTTCACCTGCAAAAAAACGTCGGCATTGGCAACCGCGGCAACCGGATAGGTATTGTTATAACCATATAACACGCTGGTGCTTTTACCGCCGGTTTCTTTGCTGGCCACCATGTTAACGTTGGTGGTTTCGTACTTCAGCGTTTTAGTGGTCAACAGGGTGCTGCCTTTATAACTGGCCGCGCTGGTGAGGTAAGGCGCCGTACTTCCCTGGTAAGCATAAGTATAGGTATAATGGGTTTGCCTGATGGCGCCGTTCCTGTTCGCGGTTTCATGTACTATGGCATCGAGGTTGTTCATCGATTTCAGGGTGTTCACTACCGCTTGTTCGGCAGTTGTGATCATGGGAATACCCGTGTCATGTGCATGATGAACAGTTTTGGTCACGGTATTCCCTTTAGCGTCTGTAGAAGATATGCTTTGTATGGTTCGCTTATTGGCGCAATAGGTAAAACTGGTAGCCGTTTCAATATAGTTGGCCGGCGTTATCTGATCGTATTCGCGGCGCACCACGCCCGACAACCGGTAATTCTCTATATTGGTGTAATAAACGGAACTGAGGTCCCTGAGGCTCCAGTTTCCACCGCACGATGCGTTGGCAATGTACGAGCGATAGGCCCAGCCCGATTTTGCGACCGGGCTGGTAAGGCTTGTATAGGAATTGATCTCCTCTGTAATTTTTTCGTTTGCGGCAGTGTATGCAATGACTGATTTAAGCAAACCCCGTTTGTGTGCGAAACTTACAGAGGATGTAAGCGTTGGCACGTTGGTTTCGCTGCAAAGCATACCGGTGCTGAACACATCGCCAAAATCGCTGAAGTTCTGAAAATTACAAACGGTATATCCACCATTCTGCTGTACGGTTTTCACCGATGAATAACCGATGAATGCGCCATTGAGGTCGTAGATATTTACTGCCGACTCGGAAAGAACCTTTTGCGCGAGGAGCTGGCAGCTGCCATTGATGGAATTCACTACCAGGTACTGGTAGGCCTCCGTTTGTATCTGCCCGGTAGATTTTCCGGTGGCATCGTTGTAAACGTATTGTGTTTGAATTATATCGCCGGCTGCGAGGCTCTTTGCAATACTGCTTACCCTGAGCCCGCATACAATGGTATTTGAACCGGGATTTGCCTGGTAGTACGTGTTACCCTCATAGTTGATGGTCCAGGTAGCGCCGCCCAATTCCGCAATTTTAATAAGAATGTCGGCTTTTGAATTATGCGCATTCGCCGACCTGATGGTAGGGTCGGTCATGGGATCGGTGGTTGCGTATGGGATAAAAGATTTATAATAACCCCAGTAGTCGAAGTTCTGGGAATTGCGTGCCGGTAAATGCTGATCGGCGTTATAAGTAAAGGAACGATAGGTAACCGGCGTGGAGGTGGCAACGGTACCGCCCGCCATTGTGATATTATCCAGCTTCAGCCGAAGCAGGTTCACATTGGTGGTAGGGTCGCCGAAATAACTATAGTTAAAGCCAAATGTTTTCAACACAATAGTGCCCACAGAACCGGTAGCCTTCAGGCTTACCGATGTGAGCCTGGCCGCGGTGGTAATATCGCGCCGGTCATAGGCATAAGTGAATGAAATTTGACCGGTTGCACAGCTTATGGATGACAGGTACTTAGGCTGAACGACCGTCATGGGAATAGGATCGCTGGTATTGGTAACACACCCGTTGTAGTAATAAGTTCGCGTCCATTGATAATGGTTCAATGCATCATTATTCGAAGAAGAGGTATAACTGAAGTTTACATTGTCCTTTCCATTAAAGCTGGTAATATTGCTCAGGTACCAGGTGGTTGTAAAAGTGTACGATGTGCCGTAGAGCGTGGTAATGGTCTTTTCCCTCGAATTACCGAAAGTGTACACATTGCCCGCGGGGTCGGTTACGGTAAAGATCGAATTATCGTAACTCCCTGTTGCAAAAAAGCCGGAAGTAGTGATCCTGACGCCTGTTTCATTGTTAAAAACAGGGTTACCGTTCTCATCGAACGTAAACTGAAGGTTAAAGGTGGGCGTTCTTAAATAATAGATATCCGGTTCCCCGTCGGCGGTAACACCCACGTAAGACGTACCGTCCCACCCTGTAATGGCCTTGTAATCGGCCGCAGACAAGGGAACATTGTCAACCAGGTTTTGTTTTATCTTCCGGCCATAGCGAAGGGTTCCCAGGTAACCGTTTGTAAATTCATCGGGAAAGCCCCGCACCACGCGTGAAATGCTTCCACCGGCCGATAGTTGCCAGCCAAGGCCCACACTGGTTGCATAGTCCTGTACTTTTATACCCCGCCCAGCGGTGTACTGCAGGGAAACCGGGATATTCAACGCACGCGATGAAAGCCCGCAAAGCGGAATATTAACCTGGGCGGCGCCGGTATACAGGTCTACCCCCACACCGGAAGAACCGCCTATGGAATTTAAAAAGCTGTTATTGGGTGATGGAAATCCCAGGTTGTTCAAATTGCCCTGGGCAAACAGTTCTGCAAGTGGCAGCAAAACGAAGCAGAGGAGTAAGGTTTTGGGTTTGTTCATTATACTTCTATTGAATAAGGTTGTAAACAGGTTAACGCAGGGTATACCCCATTCTGAAAACCAGTGGGCCGGGCCGGGGCGCCTGCCTGTAACTCAAAAAATCCCACAGTAACTGCAGCCTGGCGCCTTTCAATGGTTTTGAGCTGAACGAAATGGTTTTACTTATTCCCAGCAACGCACTTTGCTGCCAGGCTGGCTGATCCTTGAGGTCGGCAATTTTCCTGATCTCCGAAAGGTAATTTCGTTCATAGCCCCCCGTGATCCACCAGCTTCCCCTGGTCTTTTTAATGCCGAATAGCGTAACAGGGAATTTTATATCTATATAACTTCTTAAGCCAACCCCCTGGTGCGTAAGCTGAATTCGCCGGATGTTCTCGCCAAGCCCCAACTTATAGGAAACGCCGAGGCCGATAGTACCGGCGTTGGAAAGGCGGTATCCTATACCTGCCCCCAGTTCGGAAGATGCGGGAAAATAGCCGTTCGATTTGTGAGACTGCAGGCTGGTGGTAAGCTCGAGCCGTTGCAGAAAAGATTTCGTTCTTTGTGGGTTTGGTTTAAATCCCTCTGGCATAATATCATCGCTGCCCCGGTTGCCCGTTTCGCCTATCTTATTCTTCAGTTGTTGCAATTGCGCCTGGCCTGCCTGTAAATTAGCCTGCATCGCGCCTTGCGCATTCGGGCCGCCGGCCGCCAATTGGTTTTGGATCAATTCATTCATAGCCGATCGCGTTTGCAGGCCCGTTAAATCAGCCGCTGCTGATCCGTTTCCCTGGCTGCCTGCTGCAAACAAACCTGCAAGCATGCCGTTTTTTTGAATAAACTCCTCAAATGGTTTCATGCGGCCCAGTATCGACAATATCGTTCGCTCCGCCTTTCGCTGGTTACTGAAAGTTTCTTTTATGCCAATTAACTCTTCCGAGTAATAATACAGTTCCTTGTTGATCTTTGTAAGCTCTTTCGATAATTTGAACCGGCTCAACTGATCTTTTATGTAACTTTTGCTCTCCTGCAAATACTGTTTGATATCCTCTGCGTTCTTCAGTTTGGCAGTAAATGCTGTAACATTTGCAACGGCATTCCGCACTTCGTCGCCCTGCGCCCCTCCCAACTTAGATTGCTGTAAGAACTTAAGTGATGAAGTAATGGTGTCCAGCGCCGGCAAATATCTCGACATGGCACCTGGTGCGGCCAGTTTACGCTGAAGGTCTTTATATCTTTGTTCAGATACGATGTAAAAATTGCGAGCCGCTACAGAATCGGTTTGATTTAATTTGCGTAAGATAGTTTTTTCATATTTCGCGTACTTACGTAGTGCCTTACTCGTTTTCCGGTCAATTTCATGACTTAGCGAAATAGATTTATCAGAGATACTTTTACCGAATGTTGTGGAAAATTTTGAAAGCGTGGCAGATGT
>CBIHPC010000051.1:0-26922 GCA_966211305.1 uncultured Niastella sp. | reverse complement strand
AAGGGGTTTAGTTTAAACGCCTCAACAAATATATTATGATAAGGTATAAATCAGTGGTTTAGGTATGATATTAAAAAGTTTGTAATGTTAAATTTGTAAAGCCTTCTTTCTTAACAGTTAAACTTCAACTACCTGTTTGAAAAATCATCCTGAATATGTAGCATTGTGCGCTAAACCTATTTTATGAAGAACCCGCAACCAACTCCCGGAGAGGATAAAAAGGAACCCTTTATTCACGCAAAGGACGCCGAAACGGCATTTACTCAGTTTGTAAGGCAACTTGCCCAAAAACAGGCAAAAGGTTTTATCAGTGAGGGCGAACAGGGAAAGATATTTTCCTTTGAGACCTGGCTGCGCGAAAACGGCTATACGGCCAATGTAATTGGCGGGTATTGTGCTCACGCGAAGTCTGTTAATATGTTGGGGATGGTGGCACGGAAAGGAAGAAAATTCTCCATATATTTTGAGAAGGGGTTTATAAAGGGATGGCTGTTTTTGATTGGGATCTTATTGGTGCCTGCCTTGCTTATTTACTTACTGGCGGCAACGTTGTTGCTGATTTTTGATGTATCGTTGTGGAATGGTAGCGCTTTTCTTTCGTTTACAGGCATAGCAATGGTGGTTATATTGGGATTTTTAGTAATGAAGCCACGAAAGAACAGGACGAAGAAAGGGCAGACAAATGCTACACCGCAACCATTGTATGTAATAAAGTATTTCGATAACGATGAGCTCGTTTTTGCCAAAGCGAAGAGCAGGTTGTTTGTAGAATAACGCTAAAAGCAGAACGCATAACGCCTAACGCAATGCAGCTTTGCATGTAGCGTTAGGCGTTTCGCATTAAGCGTTTTGCTTTATATTATCCTTTTCTTGCAATTACTTTACGAACTGATTCTACGATATTCTGTGTATCGAGACCATATTTTTTCAGCAATTGGGTAGGGGTACCGCTTTCGCCAAAAGTATCGTTGGTGCCAATGTATTCGATAGGAACAGGGAAGCTTTTAGCCGCGGTTTGTGCTATTGCATCGCCTAATCCGCCAATGATATTATGTTCTTCAACAGTTACCGCGCAACGGGTTTTGCGAATTGATTTCAGAATGGCTTCGGTATCGAGCGGTTTAATGGTGTGAATGTTCACCACTTCAACGCTGAGACCCTGTTCTTCCAGAATGCGGCCGGCTTCTATAGCTTTCCATACCATGTGGCCACAGGCGAAGATAGAAACGTCTGTTCCTTCACTGAAGAACTGGGCTTTACCTATTTCAAATTTTTGATCGGCAGCTGTAAAAATTGGCCATGACGGGCGGCCAAAACGCAGGTAAACAGGACCAACATATTCAGCAACGGCAATGGTAGCGGCTTTGGTCTGGTTGTAATCGCAGGGAACGATCACTGTCATACCAGGCAGCATTTTCATTAAACCTATATCTTCCAGTATCTGGTGTGTTGCGCCGTCTTCACCGAGGGTTAAACCCGCATGTGAAGCGCAGATCTTTACATTTTTGCCAGAATAGGCAACTGACTGACGGATCTGGTCATAAACGCGACCGGTAGAGAAATTGGCAAAGGTGGTAGTGTAAGGAATTTTTCCTCCAATCGTTAAGCCGGCTGCGATACCAATCATATTGGCTTCAGCAATACCCACCTGAACATAGCGCTCGGGAAACTCCTTCATGAACTGGTTCAGTTTCATAGAACCAGCCAGATCGGCTGTTAAGGCTACTATATTCGGATTTTTACGGGCAGCTTCCACAATTCCATCGCCAAAACCACTGCGGGTATCTTTTTGTCCGGTTACCTGTATTTCTTTCAGCATGTTAAAAATTTGGTGGTGCAAAGTAAAGCCAAAATCATAAGTTGGAAAAGTAAGAAGCGCAGAAAACGGAGAAAGTCTGAAAGAATTTTGCCATATTCCGGCATTCTTTCAGACTTTCTGCTTTGGCGGGTGTTTGGCCATTAATTCAGGTCGGCCGGCCTGCTCTGGTAAAAGTTGGCATCGGCTTTCAGTCGCTGCTCCCATTTCCAGGCGGTGGCCATCATATCGTCAAGTGTATATTTTGTTTCCCAGCCGAGGGTATTGCGGGCATGGTCGTTATTGGCGTAAATGGCGATAACGTCGCCGGGGCGTCGGGGGCCTATTATGTAGTTGAGCTTTACATTGCTCACTTTTTCAAAGGTTTTGATGGCTTCCAGTACCGAAACGCCGTTGCCTGAGCCCAGGTTAAATACTTCGCAACGCTGGGTGCCTTTGCCTTCCTGTAAATATTTGATGGCAAGGGTGTGGGCGTGCGCAATATCGCTTACGTGAATATAATCGCGAATGCAGGAACCGTCGCGGGTTGGATAATCGTCGCCATGCACATTCATCACCGGTATTTTGCCAATAGCTGTTTGGGTAATGGCCGGAACCAGGTTAGCCGGTTTGCCAATCGGCAGCTCGCCGATGAGGATGGAAGGATGCGCGCCTACCGGGTTGAAATACCGTAACAGGATACATTTCGACGGATTCGCTTTTGAGAATTCATTGATGATCTGTTCGCCCATTTGTTTGGTATACCCATAAGGCGATTCGGCCGGTTTGGGTGGCGTTGCTTCCGTTACAGGAATTTTATCGGGGTTACCGTAAACTGTACAGGAAGAAGAGAAAACAAAGTGGGGAATATTGAACTCAGCCACGCATTTCAACAGATTTATAAGCGAAAACATATTGTTTTCAAAATACATCAGTGGTTGTTCAACCGATTCTCCCACGGCTTTATACGCTGCAAAATGAATGATGCCGGTGATATCTGTGTTCTCCTGAAAGATGGCAAACGTGTCATCAAAATCACAGAGGTCAACCTTATAATTCTTTATTTTTTTGCCGGTAATTTTTTCAATGCCTTCTAAGATGCGGGGTGTTGACCGGGAATTGTCATCGACAGAAATTACTTCAAAGCCGTTTTCTATCAGGTCAACTATGGTATGAGATCCTATGTAACCACATCCGCCTGTAACCAGAATTTTGCTCATTGTATCGTTTTATTTTTAAATCGTGAATGTGAAATCAACTGGCAATCTGCAATGGGCAATTGGCAAAAAGTACCCGGGATGCCCGATAACCGGCGAACTTTGCCTGTTGTCTATGCCTATTGTTTATTGTTCCTTCAGCACATTCATAAGATATTGTCCGTAACCGCTTTTCAACAGTGGTTGGGCTACGGTTATCAATTGCTCTTTTGTGATAAAACCTTTTCGGTAAGCAATTTCCTCAATACAAGCGATTTTTATGCCCTGCCTTTGTTCAATAACCTGAACAAATTGGGAGGCCTGCATCAGGGAATCGAAAGTGCCGGTATCTAACCAGGCCGTACCTCTGTCGAGAATCGAAACTTTCAGTTTTCCCCTGCGAAGATATTCTTTATTTACATCGGTAATTTCATATTCACCTCTTGGACTGGGTTTCAGGTCCCGCGCTATGGCTACCACTTCATTATCATAAAAATACAGACCCGGTACTGCATAGCTGCTTTTCGGCTCGGCCGGTTTTTCTTCGATGGAAATCACCTTATTGCTTTTATCAAATTCAACCACGCCATATCGTTCGGGATCGCTCACATGATAAGCATAAACAATGCCGCCATCGGGCTTATTGTTCTTTGCAAGTTGCTCGCCCAGGCCAACGCCATAAAATATATTATCGCCCAGTACAAGGGCTACATTGTCTTTACCAATAAAATCGGCGCCAATTACAAATGCCTGTGCCAGTCCGTTCGGTACTGCCTGCTCTGCATATGAAAAGCGCAGGCCCAGTTGTGAGCCATCGCCAAGTAATCTTTTGAACTGGGGAAGATCGTGCGGAGTGGATATGATAAGAATGTCCTGGATACCTGCCAGCATCAATGTCGATAGCGGATAATAGATCATTGGCTTATCATAAATGGGCATGATCTGTTTGCTGATAGCATAGGTTATTGGGTGCAATCGCGTTCCTGAGCCTCCGGCTAAAATAATTCCTTTCATTTCAACGATAGTTTAATAGAAATCGGATTACAACAAAGTTGTAAGATTGGGTAAACTATGCCAAAGTAGTAAGAAACGTTTGGAATTCAAAAACCAATGTAGAATGTGAAGCACCGCAATCGGGTGTTTTGTGTGGAATTTTTTTTTGAACTGTATGTTGAAAATGAATTGTATAAAGAAAAAGGATGAACTAAAGGCAGTAGCGTTGACGAGAAATGAAGAGAGAAGCAGGAAATCGAAAACAGGGTTTGTCCTGTATCCTGGTTCCTGCTTCTCTCATTGTATTAAGCTGCGGGATCAATAAATTTCAGAATAAAATATACTATTGCGGCAAGTAATCCACTTACAGGTATGGTTAATATCCATGCCCAAAGCAGGTTGATCGAAACGCCCCAACGTACGGCTGATAAGCGTTTAGTCATACCAACACCCATAATTGAACCGGCAATGGTATGGGTTGTACTTACCGGTACGCCCAGCCCCTGCGATACACCATACAGGGTTACGGCGCCTGCTGTTTCTGCAGCCACGCCTTCCAGCGGAGTTACCTTGGTGATTTTGGTTCCCATTGTTTTTACAATACGCCAGCCACCCATCATGGTACCCATGGCTATACACACATAACAGGTAATAGGTATCCATTGTGGTACATGGCCGAAGGTGGTTTTGCCATGTTTGTCAACCAGTACTTCAACCTGTGCCCAGGCAGGAATGGGCATTCCGGTTTGGGAAGCGTACACGCTGAATACAACCATGGCTGCGGTAATGATACCGATTACTTTTTGCGAATCGCTGCCCCCATGCCCCAAACTAAAAGCGGCAGATGAAACCAGCTGCATACGCCTGAACCATTTGTCGGCCCGGTAGGGGTTGGCCTTTCGGCACAGGTTCACTATAAGCACCGTAATAAGAAATGCAATGAACATTCCTATAAACGGGGCCAGTACAATGAATAAAACAGTGTCTAAGATCACCTTTTGGTTAATTACACTAAAGCTGCCGGCATGCGCAACGGCTGCGCCGGCAAAACCACCAATAAGGGTATGCGACGAACTGGAAGGGATGCCAAACCACCAGGTGAGCAGGTTCCAGCAAATGGCAGCTATTAACCCGGCAAATATCACGTATAAATTAATGGCGTCGTTGTTTACCGATTTGGCAACGGTATTGGCTACCTTAAGGTCAAATATCCAATAGGCAAGAAAGTTGAACAGGGCGGCCCATACAACTGCCTGAAAGGGTGTTAGTACTTTTGTTGAAACAACTGTGGCTATGGAGTTGGCAGCGTCGTGAAAACCATTGATCAAATCGAAAGCCAGTCCGAGTATGATAATAATAACTAATAATGTAAGCATTGCGCAGCGGTTAGGTAAAAAACAGTGCCTGTCTGTTACGCGTATTTAATAATGATGGATTCAATAACGTTACCGGCATCCTCACATTTATCGGTTACAATTTCCATTACCTGGTAAATTTCCCGCTTTTTGATCACCTCTTTGGCGTCGGGTTCAGTTTCGAACAGGCGATCGATGCTCAAATCGAATATATCGTCGGCCTGGTTTTCGATGCTGTTCACTTTAACCAGGGCATCGGTGATCTGGCGCATGTCGCGCATATCACGCAATTGCAGTACGGCATTTTTAATTTGCTCGCAACCCTGATCAATAAGATCGGCCATTTTCTGTATGCCCTGATCGTTGGGATTTACCTTATAGAAATTGATCTTTTTAGCCGAAGCGAAAATGTAGTCGGCAATGTCATCCAGTGCACTGGCGAGGTAGTGAATGTCTTCACGGTCGAAGGGGGTAATGAAATTTCTGCCGAGCTCGGTAAAGATCTTGTGGGTGTAATCGTCATTTACATGCTCCAGGTCTTCAATCTGGGAAATCAATGCCGCCCTTTTGTCGAAGTCAGGTTCGGTAACTACTTCCTTCATCACTTTACCCATTTTAGCCACAGTATGGGCAACCTGTTCAAATAAGGAATAGAATATCCTATCCTTCGGCATGAAAATCTTCATTATAGAGTTTAAACCCATTTACCTAAAAATTTGTCGCAAAAATAGAACTAATACCATAGGATAAAAAAAAGGGCACCTCGGTAATAATTACTTAACACAAAGATAATATTGGATGCGGTAAGGCGCGTGAATTGCTTAAGTGCTTGATTGTCAGTGTGTAAATATTTTGCTGATTAACTAATGAGTACAATGAAAATAACTATGGCCCATTAATACTCAAATTCTTAATAAAAATATTATACCAGTGTTGGGCAATTGGCCTGCAATGCGCTGGCCCTGGTTTTGAAGAAATAATTATAAAGTAATAATTGCATAATAATGCTGCCCCAAAAAATCTGCTATGCCTGGTACTGATCATTCCGAATTCATGGCTAAGGTTATTAAAACTGCCGTTTTGTTGCTGTTATGTGGTACATCGGATTTGCGGGCGCAATTCCTGACTCAAATGATGGATACCAGCACCAGCGTTGGCAAAGGAATTTTACAGATGTACTGGAAATTCAATCGTATTTATTTTACCGGTTATTTGCAGCCCCAGTTTCAGTTTGCGCAGGAAAAAGGCGCCCGAAGCTGGAATGGAGGCAATTTTGCTCCGGAAGTAAACAACCGGTTCATGCTGCGAAGAGGCCGGGTTCGCCTCGATTATGTGCACATGAATAATAATGACGAGATCTCTTTGTATTTTGTTTTCCAGTTCAACGGTACGGAGCGTGGAGTTGTTATCCGCGATTTCTGGGGGCGGGTATTTGAAAACAAATGGCAGGTTTTTAACCTTACCACCGGTATGTTCGCCCGGCCTTTTGGCTATGAAGTGAATTTGAGCTCGGGCGACCGGGAATCACCCGAGCGGGGCCGCATGTCGCAAATATTAATGAGAAATGAACGTGATCTGGGCGCCATGGTTTCTTTTGAACCCAGGCGCAAAGACCATCCGTTGCGCAATCTGAAGATAGATGCCGGTTTTTTCAACGGCCAGGGTTTAACTGCGCCGGGTGAATACGACTCATATAAAGATTTTATTACCCGGGTGGCCTGGCGACCTTACCCTATAAGTAAACATCTTTTTATTTCGGGTGGACTGTCATATTTAAACGGTGGATTGTTTCAAAATACAAAATATACTTACAGGATGGCCAACGGTGCCAATGGAAAACAGTTTAACATTGATTCTGCGGAAGATAATATTGGCCGTAAAGCGCCTCGCCTTTATTACGGCGCCGATATGCAGTTAAAATTGAAATATAAGAACGGAGGCTCAACAGAATTGAGACTTGAGTACTGGCGGGGAACCCAAACGGCTTCAGCCGGTACCAGTGAAACGCCAACCGCTTTATTAAATGAACCTTACTTTGTTCGTAAGTTTGATGGCGCCTTTATATATCTACTGCAGAGCTTTAACACCCATCACCAGGCAGGTATTAAGTATGATTGGTACGATCCGAATACCGATGTAAAAGGAAACGAGATCGGGATGAACAACAACAATTTAAACTCCACGGATATTAAATATTCAACTGTTACTATTGGATATAACTATATAATCAGTGAAAATTTGCGCCTTATGTTATGGTACGACCTGATAAAAAACGAATCAACGGCATTGAACGGCTATACCGGCGACATAGAGGATAATATCTTCACAGCAAGGTTGCAATTCAAGTTTTAATGCCCGATAAACCCCACACCTGCAACATCTTACAATCATTATTGTGCCAATTTTCTTTGAATGTTCTGTTAGTCAGTGATTTAATATTCGGGTAACATTGCGGAAACACTGGCATAACCTTCCGTTAACATTAGGGCCATTTTTTACCGTTACGGGCAGGCTAGTTAATAATTCCTTAACATAGGGGTAACATAGCGATAACAGGCCGTGGATACTTTTGCCGCAAATAAACCCACTATTTGTGCGTAAAATTTTTGTTCTTGTAATCGCAACATTGATAACTGCTACGTTTTCGTATGCCCAAACCGGTAAGATAGCCGGTAAAGTTCTTAATGAGAAAAACGAACCACTTAGTGGAGTTTCCATTAAGATCGATGAGAGTGCTGCTGGTGGTGGCGTTGCCACAGATGTGGAAGGCAGGTTCCTTATAAAACTGAAACCAGGCAAATACACGCTTAGCTTAACTTCAGTAGGCTATAATAATAAAACCATTACAGATGTTCAGGTTGATAATAATGGTTTACAGGAGCTCACCATTGTAATGCAGGCTAAATCAAAGGAACTGAGCGCGGTGGTTGTAAGTGTTTCAGCACGCCGTGAAACCGATTTCGCCCTGCTGAACATGCAAAAGAACAATGCCAGCATTTCTGATGGCATTTCTGCGGAAACAATAAAAAGATCGCCTGATAAAAATACCGGTGAAGTATTGAAAAGGGTAAGCGGTACTTCAATCCAGGACAATAAGTTCGTTGTTGTTCGTGGTTTGATTGACCGGTATAACGTGGCAACCATCAATAACGCCATGCTGCCAAGTACCGAGCCCGACAGAAGAGCTTTTTCTTTCGACATCATTCCTTCGAGCCTTATAGATAATATCATGATCTATAAAACGGCCAATCCCGATCTGCCCGGTGACTTCGCGGGCGGCGTGGTACAGGTGTCAACAAAAGACGTTCCCAGCAAAAATTTCTTCACCATTGGCGCAGGCGCAAGCTATAACACCATTTCAACAGGTAAAGATTTCAATCCCGGTTATTTATCAAAAACCGATTACCTGGGTTTTGACGATGGCAGCCGTGAATTGCCTAATAGTTTTCCTTCAAGAAAAGGATTTCAGGGGCAGGACTTCGAAGCCCGCGCAGAATACTCCAGGTTGATGAAGAATACTTATGGCGATCGTTACAAAGGCAATGCACTGCCCAATCAAAGCTACAATCTGAGCTGGGGTAAACGTTTCGACCTGAAAAATTCCGGCGTAATTGGTTCTATTCTGGCGCTTACTTATCGCAATAGCCAGGCACTGGTAGAAGGTGTAAGATCTGAGTTTGACAACTCGAATGCAGCTGTGAATGGCGCTGCTTATTTATACAATGACTCTACTTATAAATTCACTACCAGCATTGGCGCTTTATATAATATTTCTTACAAAAAAGGCAAAACCAAAATTGCATTCAAGAACCTGTTCAACCGGTTGTTTGAAACTTCAAACCTGGTAAGAACCGGTCCGCAATATTACAGCAGCAACGCGGCTGTTTATGCACAGGGTAGCGAAACGGTAGTAAAAACATTGTACAGCACCCAGCTGGAAGGTGATCATTCAATGAAGAATAAATCAAAGCTTACCTGGAATGTGAATTATGCCCTCACGCTTCGTGATAACCCCGATTATAAATTCGCCCCTTTCATTAAAGCTGAAGAGGATGCGGATAAAGCAGAGGTGCCTTATGAAGTGGTGCTGAGGGATACTTACCGGTTTTTTGCCAACCTCGAAGAACATGCCGTAGGCGGTAATGCTAATTACTCGCGACCGATAAAATTATTTGGCGATAAAGCAAGCACTATTAAGCTGGGTGTAATGTCGCAATACAAGTATCGCGAATTTTCTGCCCGTATTTTTCGTTACAACAAATCACCTTACTCTTCTTTCAATAATGATTTGTTGACAATGCCTGTTAAGACCATTTTTCAGGATGCAAACATGTACAGAGATGGTTTTGCTTTGGAAGAGATCACCAACCTGACCGATAAATATGATGCCAACTCCCTGTTGAATGCCGGTTATGTTATGTTAGACGCACACCTGACCGAAAAACTCAGATTTGCAGGTGGAGTGCGCGTTGAAAGTTTCGGGTTTGAGGTAAATACTTCTGACTTCTCGGGCCTGAAAGTAAAAGCCAAAAAAGATTACATTGACGTACTGCCTTCAGTAAACTTTACTTATTCCCTTAACGCGCGCAGTAACCTGCGTCTTTCGGCCAGCCGTACAGTAAGCCGTCCCGAGTTCCGCGAAGTTGCCAACTTCTCGTTCTATGATTTCGTACGCAACGTACAGGTGCGTGGTAATACAAAACTTGAAAGGAGCCAGAACTCCAATGTGGATCTGCGTTATGAAATATATCCTACCAACGGTGAAGTGATCTCTGCTTCAGTATTTGTGAAGCATTTCAACAAGCCCATTGAGCAATATGTTGACCCGGGCTCTAACCCGTTGAACATGATGTTTTCTTATTTCAACGCCAAATATGCGTTGAACTACGGTGTCGAGGCCGAGGTTAAAAAGCGTTTGAGCTTTCTCGGAAAACAGGAATGGCTGGAAGACCTGTTTGTTTTTGCCAATGCAGCCCTCATCAGATCGACGGTAAATGTTGATGGCCTCGATGTGGCTGTTGCCGATAAAGACCGGCCTATGCAGGGGCAGTCGCCGTATGTTATCAACGCAGGATTGACCTATGCAGGTAGTGGTAATACTTCTGCCAGCTTACTGGTGAACAGGGTTGGCCAACGTATAGAAGCGGTAGGTAACGATCCTAAAGGCATACCTGATATATATGAGAATGGAAGAACCATTCTTGATCTTCAAATAAGCCAGAAAGTTTTACGGAAGAAAGGTGAAGTAAAACTCAATATCTCCGATCTGTTGAATCAGAGGTCTGTTTTCTATCAGAACTACAGAATGGATACCGATAAGATCTCAAAACGCTCTTATAAAGCCGGTGAAGACCGTGTTTGGGCCAGCTATCGTTATGGCAGCAGCATTGGCCTGAGCTTCGCCTATAACTTTTAATAGTTGCGCCAAACATAATATTGGCTTAACCGGCTGTTAATATTCTCTTAACGAACGTGATAGAATTTTGCTGAAAATTAAAAAAGAAATAATTTCTATGACCATCCAAAAGAAATTCCTGAGTATGTTAGCGATAGCGGCAGTTGTTGTTGCTACAGGTTGCTCCAAATCAGATGATGAAGACGAAGGAACAACGCCTACTAACGCTGTACTTCAGGGAAACATTTCAGAGAGCAGAACACTTACAGCTGATAAGAAGTGGACACTGAAAGGATATGTATATGTAACGAACGGTGCAACCCTCACCATCGAACCTGGAACGGTAATCGTTGGCGATGTTGATGTTAAAGCTGCCCTTTGCGTTGAAAGAGGTGGTAAACTGATCGCTGAAGGTACTGCTGCAAAACCAATCGTTTTCACTTCCTGTAAACCAGCTGGTTCACGCGCACCCGGCGATTGGGGTGGTATTGTATTGTTGGGTAAAGCAAAAACCAACCGTTCTGCCACACCGGTAATTGAAGGTGGCCTCGATCGTCCTTACGGCGGTTCTGATGATGCTGACAACTCTGGTTCATTAAAATATGTAAGAATTGAGTTTGCAGGTATTGCGGCTTTTGCCGGTAGCGAGATCAATGGCCTGACCCTCGGCGGCGTTGGTAGCGGTACTACACTCGAAAATATTCAGGTTTCGTTTGGTAACGACGATGGTTACGAATTCTTCGGCGGTACTGTAAGCGGAAAGCGACTGATAAGCTATGCTTCTTCTGATGATGATTTTGATTTTGACTACGGATTTACCGGTAAGATCCAATACGGTGTTGTATTGAAAGATCCTAACACGGTGGATAACGGTGACGATAACAACGGTATAGAGTGTGATAACGATGGCAGTGCAACAACCGCTACTCCTTTCACTCGTCCTAACCTGTCGAACTTCACTTTTGTTGGGCCCAACAACGCTTCTACCAACACACGCCATAAGTATGGCAATCGTTTTAGAAGAGCGAGCCGCTTCTCATTGCGCAACTCTATCATCATGGGCTACAATCTCGGTGGTTTTGTAATGGAATCGGATGCCACTGCACAGGCATACGTAGACGGTAATTCTGTGTTCAAAAACAACCTGGTGCACGCCGTTGTTAAGCCTTACATTGGTGTATCTGCTATCATTACTGATGCTGATGTAAAAACCAAAGCCGAAAGTGAAGGCTGCAGTACTTATACTGACCCTGCTGACATTAAATTAACCGCTCCGTTCGCTATCAGCGCTCCTGACATCACGCCTGCAACAGGTTCTCCTGCTTTGGCCGGCGCCGATTTCACCGGAATGGATTCATTCTTTGAAACTACGACTTTCAGAGGCGCTGTAGGTACTACAAACTGGATGCAGGGCTGGACAAGCTTTTCGCCTAAAACAAATAACTACTAATAAAGAGTTTTTATTTATTGCAAAGACCCGTTCGGTAAAGAGCGGGTTTTTGTATTTTTCAGCCTAAATGATTTTATATGCTTAACGCATACGTACTGTTTTTTTGCGCTGCCCTGTCAATGATCACCGCCTGTAATTCCGGCACTGCCGGTGAAAAAGAAAAGGCGGCCGATTCAACGGCTGTTGCTGCTACTGCCACGGCCGATCTGCCCGACCTTTCAAAAACCGATAGCATTGAATTATTGCATTTCCCTGACCCCACTAATCAAAAAGTGTATCAAAATGTAATTGTAAAAGATACTGCTTTTATCAGTCAGATCACCAGCCTGGTATTGGCTGCACCCGTTACAAAAAGCCCCTGTGCCAATGATTATAAGTTGTTCCTTTTTAGCAATGGCGATGTGTACAAAACCATCTATGCGGCAACCAGCGATTCATGCCGGTACCTGGCATATGTGATCAATGGGGTTACCCACTTTACCGGTTTGAACGATTCGGCAATAGCTTTATTAAAGAAACATACGAAGCGGTAAGGTGTGAATGCGATAGCGGAATTAATCGTTCCTTAACTATTGGGTAAACGTTTAATCATGTTGGAAAGATAGCTTGCAGCCATTCCGTCCATCACTAAGATAACCGTCCATACCCTTTAATCAGAAATGTCCCTGACTATAAGCCGTCCGGTGCCCACCAGGCGGCTTTGTTTATGCAAAGCTTTTAATTCTTTTGGGGATTATAAACATACATTACTTCGAAAGGCGTTTTCTTTAATTCGGGAAGCAATTGACCAACCATCAGGTCTTCTTTTTGTGGAGTTGGTTCACAAACGGTGTATTTGTTACCATTGTAAATGATCGGTTTACCAACGGGTTTGTTGAACTGTACCGCTATTGTAACATGTTTGGGATATGATAACACGATCATCGGCAGGTTATAGATCTCCTTTACCAGGCAATAGAACAGGGCGACGCGGTCTTCACAGTCGCTTTGATCGTATAATAAAGTTTGTTCGGGCGACAGGCGTTTTTCACTGCCGAACACCTGGGTATCGGGTTCGAACAGAAATGCGTACCGGGTAAACCGCATCAGGTAATCGACCCCGTTCTTCACACTTAGCCCTTTTACGCTCTTCTTCAATAAGGGAATAAGTGAATAGTAGGTTTCCCGGCTGAGCGGAATATTGAGATATAATGAATAGTCAACTACAGGGTAGTTGATAAAGAGCGTTTGGATCTGGTTGTTGAGCTTTACCTTATACTGATACTCGTTATCATTATAGTTAAAACGCAGTTCCTTCACTTTATAATCGGTTGACCTGAACTCGGGAAGGTGGGTGATCTTGTAGGAGAAGCTGTTTTTTGCTTCGGGAACCGCTAATTCTACTACAGAAAATCTATTCTTCTGAAAGTCGATATTGTTGCCATAGTCGTGGTAATTCAAACACACATATTGTTTGCCATTTACAACCCGATTGGGGATGTTGTAGGTATTCTCCTCGCAATGGATATAAAAAAGGATATAATTGCCTGATACGGCAAGGAGGGCATCGTAACCCGTGCGGGAAAGGAAATACCATTTATACAGGGTATACCGGTGATAATCGTCGGTTTTGGGGCTTATCTGCTGGGCCATTTTCCTTATAAGCTGGTAAAACAGCCAGTCATTGGGTTTAAACTTTTCTTTATAAGCCTGCAGGGCGTTTATAACCACATCGTAATCTGCACCGTTCAGGTTCTGGTAAAACGCCTTTACTGATGCTTCGGTCGACAGAACAGGTTCAGCAGGAACCAGGCTTAGGTTGAAATCAAAGCTGATCGGTTCGCCGCAAAAATCAAATTGAATGCGGTTGGCCCGGGTATCGATCGGGCGGATGGCGCAACATGTGATGATCAGTAATATGGTTGTAATCCTGCTCACGGTTAATTTCCACAATTAAAATACGAAAATTAACAATAAGGTAATATTAAGTTTTGCTGATTTGGGCGGTTATACTTGTGAACAACTGGTTTCAAGATCATAAATTGCTAACACTGCTATAACACCCTGCTAATAGTGGCCCGCTACCTTGCTGCTCCTGTATTTGTGCCGGTGAGCCGGTTGCCAGGGGGAGCCGGGTTGCCGGGAAATGTCTTATTAAGAAAATGCCGAATGAATATTTGTAAATAAAACAGCACAATTGGTGAAAAAAATTAAATGAATCCGTGCCAATTTTTGAAAATTGTAAGAAGAAAGTAAAATTCTATAAATAATAATGAAATTTCACGTTTACGGAAGTATCTTTAATCATCTTATCCTCGCCAATGGCAAATTTCAGAATATCCCGCTCTGAACTTATAAATCAATACTATCAAGATTCTCTATAAAGTGAGAGTTTTATTTCTCTCATGTGACTGACGCCGTTCGATTTCTATCGTGACGGCTCTTTTTTTGTTCATACGATATATAAAAAAGTGCCACAACTAATAAAAGCAGTGGCACACCTGGAAAAACGGAAGAACGCTCTTAATTAAAGATAAGGTCGGGGTAGGGTATGTCTAATGGTGATTTGAGGTCTGTACAGCGGTACATCAGAATATTGATAATGGCTTCGGTAGAATAGCGGTACTGAACCGTAGGCGTAACGGGGTCGCTCACCCAGTTATTGAAGGTATCGGTAAAATCATCATCCAGTTTATCGGGGGTGGTAACGCCGATCTTCTTCAGGGCAGCGGCATTACATTGTTGTTCATACTGTCCCTGAATAGGAATGGCGATCATCTTTTTCTTCAGGTACAATGCTTCGGCAGGCGTTTCAAAACCGGCCCCGCACACAATGCCATGGCAACTGATAAGGCTGCGGTTGAAATCTTTTGCATCAACCGGGCGAAAGTTCATATGATCGACAGTATAAGGCGTTACCGCCTGGCGGGAGAAAACTTCAAAACGATGGTCTTTGAAGGGTTTCAGCAAATCAATCAACTGTTTATCGCAATAAGAAGGCAGGTAAACGGTAATGTGCCCGTCGTTGGTGGCTTCTGCTTTTAATATCTCTTCTTTGATAACCGGTGAAAAGATGAAATCGTCATAGCTTTCGAAGTGCAGCCCGATATAATTGGTTGCGCGGGCATAGTTCTGCAGTATCCACTCCCCGGTTTTGTTTGGTTTTGCTGGTCGTGGTGTTTTATCTGATAAAAAGCTGGCCTGGTGACCAAAATTTACGCTGGGCACTTTTTTGCGGGCGCAGGCGAGCGCGGTGATACATTCAAAATCGTTGATCACCAGGTCGTATTTCTCAACCGGCAGATCGCGCATTTCTTTCATTACCCTGAAGGGGGAAATGCTGCCAATGATCTTTTTGTAGTTTAGCCTGCCGTCGCAGGTATAAAAAAGGCTTAACCCTTTGCTCCGGTATTTGACAGGCGCATTTAACGGCAGGGTGCTGTTGGCGCCGCTTAGGAAAATATCAACCGTACCGAATTTCTTTAAGTAGGGGAGCAGCTCCATGGCGCGGCTGATATGGCCGTTGCCTGTAGCCTGAATTGCATAAAATATCTTCATATCAAATTTATAAAACCTGGAGTTTTAAATTGCCAGTGAATTAATGTAGAAACTGATCTCATCTGTTAACACATTCACCTTGGCTGGTATGTCTATTGCCGTTTGCGGGAAATCTTTTTCGTCGTATTCAAAAATGTTCCATTCGTTCTGGCGGTATTCAAGGGCGGTGAGGTGTTCAACCCAGTCGCCTGAATTAAGATAAGTGACCTTGCCTTTTTCATTTTCTATCACTCTTTTCTGCGGCTGGTGTATATGACCGCAGATCACATAGTCATAATTCTTCTCAATTGCCAGTTCTGCTGCTATCTGTTCAAAGTTGTCGATCCTGGCCATTTTGTTAACCCCGGCCATTACATTCTTTGAGATCGACAGTTTTTCGCGGCCAAATGCTTTCAATACAAAATTTACAAACCTGTTAAACAGGATCAGCGCCCCGTAACCATTGCTTCCCAGTTTGGCCAGGATTTTTGCCCCACCCCTGGTAGTGTGGTCGAAAACATCGCCATGAAAGATCCAGGTCATTTTATTATCGATCTCAAGCACCAGTTTATCGGTAAGGGTAAAATGGCTTAACTGAAAATCGCTGTAGCGGCGCAGCAACTCATCATGGTTGCCTGTAATATAAAACACGCGGGTACCCTTTGTGATCAGATTCAGTACTTCTTTTATTACGGCCATATGCGATGCCGGAAAATATCGCCTGGAGAACTGCCAGCCGTCGATTATGTCGCCATTGAGGATAAGAATGTTTGGCAGGATGCTTTTAAGGTAGGCAACCAGTTCTTTTGCACGACATCCGTATGTACCTAAGTGTACATCAGATATAACAACCACATCTACTGCGCGTTTTTCCATTGAGTTTGGGTTTATCAAAATTCAGGTATATATATGACCCCATTGTTATAGCATTATTAAGCCCCCGTTAGCCTTGTGTAAAGGAATTGTTACGAACCGGTGTTTGGTAATTAAAACCGGCTGGGCGTAGACGTAATCATTTGTTCATACTGTAGTAAGAATACGTTAATGTTGGCCATGTACCTTAGTGTTCGTTTTATTGCTGTGTGTTATACATAAATAACAATCGTAGCAGTTTCTTAATGTTGACCGGCGGAGCTTTTTTAAGTTTCGCCCTTTTTATTTGTTCGCAGAACGCAGAACCGGGAAAGTTTCGCTAGGTTCCGTTGAGAGGCGCTTAACGAAATCCGCGGGCAGGCGTTAAGCCTTCAGCGTTTAGCTTTATTTCCTTATTTTACGAGTGAAACGATTTCACACAGCTAATCTTAAAACAGCTTCCGTTTGTCAACAATCACGCCTGCTGCACCTGCCTTTTCAAAAAAGCAGATAACAGTTGCCTTATATACTGCCGCCGTTGCCTTTTTAACGTATGCGTGCATCTTCGCTTATCGCAAAGCCTTTACTGTAGCCACTTTTGAAGGACAATCATTTTGGGGTATCAGGTATCAAACCCTACTTATCATCAGCCAGGGGCTGGGTTATATGGCCAGTAAATTTTACGGCATTAAATTTATTTCTGAGCTCAAACGGCTGGGTCGCTGGAAGACCAGTTCGGTGCTAATAGGCCTTGCCTGGTTGTGTTTGCTGCTTTTTGCATGGGTACCGGCTCCCTGGGGCATGGTTTTCCTGTTTGGGAATGGCTTTATGCTTGGTTTTATGTGGGGAATTATTTTCAGTTATGCCGAAGGGCGGCGGGCTACCGATTTTATAGGGGCGGCTATGGCGGTGAGTTTTGTATTTGCGGGTGGGTTTAGCCGGTCGGTGGCAGTGTGGTTGCGCGATAGCTGGCAGGTAGGGGAGCAATGGCTGGGTTTTACAACCGGGCTGGTATTTGCCGTGCCTTTGATCGTTTTTATGTTCCTGTTAGAGCGGGTTCCCCAACCCGATGCGGATGATGTAAAGGAAAGAAGTATGCGGTTGCCCATGACCCGGGAAGACAGGAAGAACTTCTTACGGTTGTTTGGCGGTGGTGTAGTAGCCGTTGTTATCACGTACCTCTTCCTTACCATAATGCGCGACGTGCGCGACAATTTCATGGCCAATATGTGGAATGAGCTGGGCTATGGGCAAAAGCCCGCGATCTTTACAAAAACAGAAACCATTACATCGGTGGTGGTACTGGTGGTAATGAGCCTGCTGGTGATTATCAGAAAGAACATTAAGGCGCTTCGTTTGATCCATTGGGTAATTGTGGCAGGTTTTTTAATAGCAGGTATTTCATCGGCCCTGTTCCTTACCGGCTCCATGCCGGGCGTATTATGGATGCAGTTGGCGGGGTTGGGTTTGTATATGGGATATATTCCTTTTAACTGTATTTATTTCGAACGGCTGATCGCTGCATTCAAAATAACGGGCAATGTGGGTTTCCTGATCTATATAGCCGATGCGTGGGGGTATTTGGGCAGCATGTCGGTAATGCTTACAAAGGAGATAGCGGGTTTGCAGTTAACCTGGATCGAGTTTTACCCAATCAGCGTAGTGATATTTTCTGTTATAGGGGTACTGGCCACCCTGTTTTCCCTGTTTTATTTCAGCGTCAGGTATAAACGAATGGTAGCGGAAAAGGAATAAAAATAAAATGCGCCCGTTTTACCAGGCGCACCTTAATATGATCTACTGAATTATGAGTTGCTGAACAAAATGTTCCTGGGTTGACTTGTTTACCGATTTCACCATGTAAACACCTTTTTCAAACTCCTGCGCGGTATTTATTTTTCCGGTGAGTGCGTTCGTAAAATTATAGCGCTTCAACAGTCGGCCGCTTATGGTATATACGCTCACTTCCCAATTGTTTCGCTTTGTATTGCTGAATAAAAGGTTGGCAGCACCTCTGGCGGGGTTCGGATAAAGTCCGGGTAGCGTTCCTTTTTTACTGCCCGGCTTCACTGCATTTATTATTGAAAATTTTGCAGCGCCGTTCTCTTCTATTTGTTTAATCCTGAAAAGAACTGTTTTACCATTGTCGGTTGGTTGAACCGCGTACGAATAACTATAGGAGCCGGTTTGGGTTGTCTTTCCAGCAAACTGAGCAACGCCTCTAAAAGTTTTCCCGTCAGTACTTTTTTGTAATTCATATTTGCGATTGTTTTTTTCATTTTGAGTGATCCATTTAATGTCAATTACAGCGTCATTAACTTTACTCGCCCTGAATGAAGTTATATCGGCTGCGAGAATAATCTGCGGACAATAAGTATATGTTATGTTAAAGTTTACTTCATCCTGTGCCGAGCCGTTGAGATTGTTGTTGATACTGCCCTGTGCTGCGGAATAGGTTGAAGTGGCATAATCGAACATAACTGTACCAGAACCAAAGAAATCGGCGGTATTTGATAACGTATAATTGATGTCCTCCTTATTTAAAACGTACAAAGGGCCCTGTTGCGTATAATCGGGGCCAGAATCAGGAACGCCATCTGAACCGGCAAGGGTAAAATACCCATATTGCTTCTGATAGGAGTTCGTGAGGGGCGACATCAGCGCATTACTGCTGATCTCATCATCACGAAACACCCGCACGCGATAATTGTTCACCGGGTTCAATTCACCGTTTTCAAGACTGAAATTGTACACCAGCGTTACTTTGGTGTTGATCTTTACATCGGTAAGGGTGCCGAGTGTAGGGTCAAATTGCGGGAAAGTAAAGCTATAAAGTGAATTACCCAATGCGTTTACCGTAGTATCATACGAAAGCGTACTTATATTGCTGGCATCGCATTGTGCCTGGCTCTTAAATGCCATAAGTAAAATCGCGGGTATAATAACTGTCGGTCTCAGCATTTTCATAGAAATTGGATTGCCAAAGTAACGGCGGGAATTATTACATGGTGATAGCGCCTGACAGGTATTCAGAGCAATTAAATAGTTCTATTTAGCAAGGGCGGGGGAAGTGTAGTAAGCTGGTTTCGTTTTCTACCTGTATTTCATTAATCACATTATCAAATTAACACATTAGCTAATTAATCCCGTTTCGCCTCTACCGTAAAACCAATGGTAGTGCCAACATCGGGGGTGCTGCGTACGTGAATGCTTTGTCCGTGCGCTTCAATAATATGTTTACAAATGGCGAGGCCAAGGCCGGTGCCGCCTTTATCGCGGCTGCGGGCGGTATCGGTACGGTAAAAGCGTTCGAAAATGCGGGGCAGGTGTTCCTCTTCTATACCAATTCCATCATCGCTTATTTCAACCAGCACATGCTGATCGTCGGTATCGTAAATACTGGCCACTATATTCCCATTCTGTTTGCCGTATTTGGTGGCATTTTCAACCAGGTTGATAAGCACCTGCTTAATTTTTTCCTTGTCGGCAAAAACGGTGATGGGCGCTTCACAGCCTTTTTTGATAATGGTGCGAATATTTTTGCCCTGCGTTTTTATCGATAGTGAGTCGTAAACTTCGCGAATAAGGTCCTGAATGATGAAATTCTGTTTGGCCAGTAATTGTTCGCCCCGTTCGAGCTTTGAGATCTCATCGAGGTCGTTCATCAGGTTTACCAGGCGGTCGACGTTTTTAGCGGTATTTTCGAGAAATCTTTTTCTTATTGCTTCCTCATTTACCCCGTCGAGCAGGGTATCAACATAACCCTGAATGGCAAATATGGGTGTTTTGAACTCGTGGGCAAGGTTCTGCAGGAATTCTTTGCGGTAAGCTTCATTCTGCTGAAGCATTTCAATTTCGCGGTTGCGGCGTTCGCCCCATTCCTCCACATCGGCCCGCACTTCATCGATGCTTTTTTGGGGAAGAATGTACTTGAAATACATTTCTTCTTTTTTGGTGGCCTTGGTTTGATAAATGAGTTTGTAGATCAGTTTTATTTTGCGGTAAATAAACCTTTCCATGGTGACCAGGATAAGCCAGTACCCGCCGACAAAAATGGCCACCAGCGAACCCAGGCCGGCTTTCCAGTTAAGCGTAAGGGCGAATATCCCTAAAGATATAGGAACAGCTAATATGCCGGCTGTAAAAGCGGCTAACTGTCGTGGTGAGAGGTTTTTTGCTGAAGACATAGAACACCAATGTGATAATTAGCTAGTTAGCTAATGTGATAATGAAAACCCAATACGGTGAAATTAGCAAATTTGCCAATTATCCCATTATCATATTATCACATTGTAAATTTATATCCAACTCCTTTAACGGTGGTGATACAATCTATGCCGAGCTTTTGGCGGATCTTCCTAATATGTACATCGATGGTTCGGTCGCCTACAATTACATCATTGCCCCAGATCTGGTTAAGGATCTCATTGCGCAGGAAAACACGGCCGGGTTTCGATGCCAGGAGGTAAAGTAATTCAAATTCTTTTTTAGCAAGTACCACCGCTTTCCCATCCACCTTGGCTTCAAACTTAACGGGGTCAATTTCGAGGTTATCGATCCTGATCACTTTTTCTTCCGGTTCTTTATTGATACGGCGGAAGATGGCATGTATGCGGCTTACGAGTATTTTGGGACTAACCGGTTTGCTGATGTAATCATCGGCGCCGGTTTCGAGGCCCTTAACGTGCGAGCTTTCATCGCTGAGGGCGGTAAGGAAAACGATAACGGTATCTTTAAATGCCGGTTGGGCACGTAATATTTCGCAAACCTCAACCCCGTTCTTGCGGGGCATCATGATATCCAGGATTATCAGGTCGGGCTGAGTTAACTTGGCTTTTTGAATGGCATCGTCCCCATTATTAGCCGTTACGATCTCGTATCCCTCTTTGTTAAGATTATACCGGATAATCTCAACTATATCAGGCTCGTCATCTGCAATCAGGATCTTGCCTTTAGCATTCATTAAATTAAAAATTTTGGCAAACCTACTTGAAATGGTGCTTTCCTGTAAATGATAATATTGAGTTCACAATTTGTTAATATGAAGAAGGGTAAAAATAAAAAGGAAAAAGCGGGAAATAAAATGGGGCAAAATGGCCACACAGTTCTGTACTGTATTGAATCTCAACGGTGAAGTGAAGCAGTCTGAATTGGGCAGCCGGCAATAGGTTCGAAAAACTGCAACAGGCCGCAAGGTTCAGGCCAATGTCATTAATTGTAAATGATCAATATGCTAATAATTTCCCGGTTCGTTACAGCACCAACCCCGTAATAGATTTAGGCGCCGCACCCGGGGAACCCCGACCATGGAACCTGGTACTCAAATCAGCCACCTGAACCCGGGAAACCGGTGCCCTGGGTTTTCTTCAATCCGGCTCCTGGCTGTCATCACTTTATAGGGGCAGGCACTGCCAACCTTTCAACTTTCTTTACTACCTTACGCCTGAAATCACTGTTTTTTTAATGTAGCAGCATGCTGACCTGGCCGGTAATGAACGGAAAAAGGGAAAACAGACCGGCCGGTATTTCATATAACCCCCGAACCAGGACAAAATGGCGCATATGGGTCCTGGTCGCATATCGGTTGAAAATGAAACCGGCCTGTACAACCCTTTGGTCATATTTTTGCTCTATCCCTTACAGATGTGCAGCATATGAGGATACATATACACTTTATTATACCTTTTTTACTTCTTGGGCAAATCGGTCTTGCGCAAACGGCTGTTTCATTAAAAGTGCCCATGGAACGTGAAATATGGCACGGCAATATCGATAAACAGCAAAAAAGAGTTATCCAGCTAAATAACCAGGGCAAGGTATCGGCCGATACCACCATCAGCCTGCAAATACTCGATGCGCTGCAACGCGGTGTTGATGAGTTGCAGGCGCAGGTTGAACTGGATTCCACCCTCAAAAACAATGATAAGATCAGGTACCTGCGCAGTATCGAGATCCTGTTGCGGGGATATATGGGTAGCCTGAACCGCCGCGACTTTCCTGCTTCGCTTGCGCCTGCCCTTATTAAAGCGTTCTCCCAATGTATTGAGCTCGACAAACAACATAAAAGTTTTGCGGCTGTCATCGAAAGTAATGATTACGGCGTAGCCAAATTATTGCTCGATTGTTTTAAACAGTACCTCGATTCAAACCCAGGCATGGTTGCCTCGCGTACCATGCTGATGCGCAAATACCTTACCCTGCATCCCGAAATGATAATGCCCGAGCTGGCTAAAAATCCCAACGCTCCTTTTGCCGACAGCCTGATAAAAGTGGCGTTGAGCATAGATATTCGTAAGGTATATGATTATGCCCAGGCCAGGAACGCCCTGAGCGAACGCATCCGCAATCACAGCGACTCTGCCGTACAACTGGTTGCCCGTATAGCTGCCAGCAAAAGCGGCCAGTTATACTTCCCCTTCCTCGATAACCTGTTGCGCGGTAGCATCACCCTCGGCGCTATCGATAGCGTAAAAGATAATGAGCTGAGCTATTTCCGCCTTATGGTAAGAACGAGGATCGAATACGTACAACGATCGTTACCGCCGTATAACGAAACCGCCAATCAAATGCAGGCCCTTATAGAAATGATGTCGCGCAAGGCGCGGGATTATTTCATCAGGGAGATCAATGCGCTGCACAGTGTTTCAAACGAAAACGTACGGTTCAAACGCCTTGAAGGATTGACCGCCCAGGAATTGTATTACCTGGCGGTATTGGGTGAAAATGAAATTTATACTTCCAGTTATACCCGCGGTGTGTATCCCCGTATCTGGCAACGCATGGCCCACCCGCGCGGCGATAGTTTGATCATGAGCGTGAATGGTGATTACTTCAGGAAGTTCATTAAAATGGCCGCCGGTTATAATGAACTGAACGACTTTCTGGGCAGAATGGATAAGCAGAATGCCGAAACTATGATGAAGGCCTTTGTGATCGGTTTGGAAAAGCCCCGGAAAATGAATGACCTTGAAGATGCGGTTGACGTTGCCGATTCGTACAGCAGCATCATGGACAAGAATAAGGAACTGGCAGCATTTATTTTGAATGAAGTGAATGTGAGCCATATCAAAAATGTACAGGATAATAATAAACGAGGTATGGTTATCTATAACCTGCTGCGCATTTTATTCGAATCGGCCGATACAACAAAGAAAGTTGATCTGAGCACCTTACTGGGCATACCTTCCATTTATGGTAAAGATTACGGCAATCTTACCGATGATAGCGGCCGGGTAGTGCAACAGGTATTCTTTTACGGCGATGAAGATAAGGATGGTCAACATTCATATATCAGCTTTATGAGTTTGTTCCGCGGTAAACCGGGCTGGCGGGTTGACGAAAGAAACCGCGATTGGACCACCATCACTTCTACCAAAGGCAAACCCGTTTTGATCTTCGCCAATAAGCCATTGTATGGCGAAGACGACCCCGATGATAAAGCGCAGAATAAATTAATCGAGTATATGCAGGGCCGTAACCTTACCCCTACTATGGTGGTGCACCGGGGGCACAGTTATCACCTGCCAACCACATTGCGCAAGCTGCCCGAAAGCGCACGCATTGTGGTGCTGGGATCATGCGGTGGTTATAATAACCTGAATGAAGTGCTGACGGCTTGTCCCGATGCGCACATCATTTCTTCAAAGCAGGTGGGTACCATGAACGTTAACGATCCTATTTTGCAGGCTATCAATGAAAGGTTGCTGACAGGCAGGGATATTGACTGGATAAATATGTGGCGTGAACTGAGCAGGAAGTTCGCAACCGGAGCTGCCAAAGAAAAGTTCGACGATTATATTCCTCCATACAAGAACCTCGGCGCTATTTTCATCAAAGCTTATCGTAAAGCGATGGGCGAGTAAAACAGTTTCTTGTTTATAGTTTATGGTTTTTTGTTGGCGTAACCCCTGCATTAACGGCCTGTTAAATTATGGACGGAAGGCTTGAAATGGGAAATAACCAGAAACAATAAACTATAAACCATAAACTAATACTTATTTTTGCAAACTCGTTATGGCAGGAAAAAGTAAGGGGAAGATCATATTCGATTTGAGTTTACTGAAGCGGGTATTTCAGTATGCAAAGCCCTATAAAACGAAATTCATATTTTCGGTAGTAATGGCTATTCTGCTGGCTGTTATTTCTCCCGTACGGCCCTGGCTTATTCAGGTAACCATAAACGATTATGTTCAACAGGGCGTAACCGCCGGCGCAAAAGCAACAAAACTCTCTATTGAAGAAGTGATCATCTGGATCACCGTTCTGCAAATAGGTTTACTGTTGCTTGAAACTGCTTTCCGTTTTTATTTCTCCTATTTAACAGCGTGGCTGGGTCAAACCGTAGTAAAAGACCTGCGGGTTAATGTATACCGGAAAATTTTGAAGCTGAACCTGTCGCAGTTCGATACCACACCCATCGGTACTTTAACTACCCGCACCATCAATGATATTGAAGCCATCAACGATATTTTTTCCGACGGGCTTATACCCATCATTGCCGACCTGTTATCGATCATAGCAGTGCTTATTTTTATGTTCTGGGTCGACTGGCGGTTGACGCTTATCAGCCTGGCTTCATTTCCCTTTTTATTGATAGCCACCTATTTCTTCAAGGAAAGCGTAAACAAGTCATTCATAAGAGTACGCAACGCCGTAGCCAATCTGAATGCTTTTGTGCAGGAACATATTACCGGTATGGCTATTGTTCAGGCATTTGCTGCGGAAGACAAAGAGTTCAAAAAGTTTAAAGCAATTAATAAAGAGCACCGTAATGCCAACATCAATGCCATCTTCGCCTATTCAGTGTTTTTTCCTGTAGTGGAAATAGTGCTGGCGGTAGGCACCGGTTTAATGGTATGGTGGGCGGCAACGCATGCGCTGGATATTTATAAAGACGATCCGGTGGCCGGCCAGGTGCTCATCGGCAAAATGTTCTCCTTTTTCCTTTGCCTTAACCTGTTGTTCAGGCCATTGCGGGTAATTGCCGATAAGTTCAACGTATTGCAAATGGGCATGGTGGCCAGTGAGCGTGTGTTCAAGGTGCTTGATAATGAGGATGTGATTAAGACCGAAGGCACCTTTGAGCCGCATATGGTAAAAGGCAAGATCACCTTTGATAACGTATCATTTGCATATGTGGCCGACCGCTATGTATTAAAGAATATTTCTTTTGAAGTAAAACCCGGCGATACGGTGGCTTTAGTAGGTCATACTGGCAGCGGTAAAACGTCAATAATCAGCCTGTTGAACCGGTTGTACCATATACAACAGGGCACTATAAAGATCGATGACGTAAAAGTAGAGGACTACAAACTGGAAGCCCTGCGCAAACAAATAGGCGTAGTGCTGCAGGATGTATTCCTGTTCTCGGGTTCGGTGTTGGATAATATTACCCTGCGCAATCCCGCCATTTCGCGGGAGCAGGTGATAGCAGCTGCCAAAATGATTGATATGCATGATTTTATAATGCAGTTACCGGGGGGGTATGATTATAATGTAATGGAGCGGGGCGGAAGTCTTTCGCTTGGCCAACGCCAGTTACTGTCATTTATCAGGGCTTTATTATATAATCCTTCCATATTGATCCTCGACGAAGCCACTTCTTCAGTAGATACTGAAAGTGAGCTGTTGATACAACGGGCTATCGATAAACTGATCGCCGGCCGCACTTCAATCGTCATCGCCCACCGCCTGTCAACCATTCGCAAGGCCAGCAAAAAAATCGTGCTCGACAAAGGTGAGATCAAAGAAATGGGCACCCACGACGAACTGATCGCCCACCAGGGCTTTTATTTCAAACTTCACCAGATGCAGTTCGAAAAGCACATTCCGGTTCCGTAAAAAGTAACCAGGCCTTTTTTAAACGGAATAGCATGGACTCCCGCTATTCGTATATTTATTTATATCATATGTCTGGCTGATGTATAGCTGTGCGGGGATCTTTCCGGGCCAGAAGTATACCTGCCTTTATTCAAACCCAGACAAAACGCAGACCAACCGCAGACCAAACCCAGACCAAACCCAGGTAAATCAGGCATATCTGTGTGTTTGTCCTGAGTTTTGTATTCTTTTAAATTTTGTTTTTCCATGCTATGCCCCAAAGATGATATGAACAAGACCCATATGAGTCAATGTTATATGAATGATAAAAAAGCTAAAAGTGCATTGGATTTTCAGAGAATACGACCTTTTATGTTACATGTATAAAATAATAATATGATGTTTTTAAAAATAGGAGGCCTGGGATGCTTCCATTTCCACCAAACACAGGACAGTACTGGACAGGTGTTGAATAAATTACTTTGATTATTGGTGCGTTTTTGACTTTCCGCTACTTATCTTTGCGCAAAATTTAAAACAGGTATGCTGGT
>CBIHPC010000050.1:0-27362 GCA_966211305.1 uncultured Niastella sp. | reverse complement strand
ATAAGAACGGCCGCCACCTCGATCCCGTTTACTTCTTCTACAACGACCTTTCACCCGAACAGTTCGACCGCCTGCTGAAGATGTCGTCTTCAAGCAACCAGAGTTTTGACTAATGTGATAATGTGATAATATGCTAATGTGATAATGGAATACAGGAGCCAATTACCGGTTGTCAAGTCGTATCTCGCAATATTTCGGTTGCCGGGTTCACAGTTTTTTGCAAACTGCCATTTTAACCAGTTTCGCCATTGAAGTTTTAAATGTTATTCGAACAATTTAAATGTCAGCCATGTTATTGGCTACCGGTTTGTCAGTTATCTGAATAAGCAACTGGTTTTCAGTCGTTGGTGGGTTGTTTTTTATTAACCATTCACCATTGACCATTGACCGATTCTGACATTTTCATGACGTCCGCACCAATAATGCTTTGGGAAATTTAAGGTTGTAAATGTAAATTTGCGCACTAATATGTATAACCCGCCTGATATACTTTCATTGGCCTACAAACAACCGATCATGCACGATCAGTTGCAGATGTTGCAGGAAAAAGAGCAACAGATGCCTGGTTCGGTTCAGTATGCCATTAAAAGATACCGGAAACATCAGCAATGGAACATTGAGGATACCGGGGTGTTGGCATATCATTACAAAAAGGCGGCGCCGCAGGAGAATTATGTGGAACTGCGTTTTTGTATTTCGGGTAATATGTATTGTAACCAGAAGGATGTTGAATGTGACAATTGCAAACTGAACACATCAAAGTCCTGTGCAGAAAGAGTTGAAAGTATCGATGTAATGAGTTTCCGGTTCTCGGCTGTGCACCTGTCGCAGTTTGTAAAACCGGGCAAGCTGAAAACCATTACCGACGAAGTGCTGCAGTTTGTGCACCCTTCTTCATTTTCAAAGATCCTTCCTTTATGCGGCCGTACCCGCCAGGTGCTGGAAGCATTACTTACACATACCTATACTGACAGCCTTGAAAATATCTTTATCAATGCCCAAACCCAGATGTTGTTGTTATACAGCCTGGAATGTATGTTAGGCGATGATAAAGAGATCGAATCGTTCCAGTGCAAGTTCCTGGCCAACGAAGCCGATCGCGAAAAGATCGTAAGGGCCCGGGAAATATTATTACAACATATCGGTGAGCCTATCACCATCAAGGAACTGAGCCGCAAGGTAGCCATCAATGAATGCTATCTGAAAAAGGGCTTCAAGGAACTGTACGGCACTACCATCTTCGACTTCTATCAAAGCCAGCGCATGGAACATGCCAGGTATTTATTATATGAGAAAGGGTTAACCGTAACCGAAGTATCTATGATGCTGGGCTATTCTTCCATTTCACATTTCTCAACCGCGTTTAAAAAACAAACCGGTTTGAAGCCTTGTGAACTGTTGCTTCATTGATGCTTGGCATAAATGCTTAATGCAATGGGCGGAGAGCACAAATTAAGGAAGCTTGCGTTAAGCTTTTAGCGTTCAGCGGTATTCCCGATTGCATAAATGATTTTCCTTTTTTTGTAATGTGGATAACAGCTACGCGTACCCCACGCCCGGGGCACTAAGCTCGCGGTTTTTTTCTTATTGCGTAAACCATTTTTCCAATTGTATAACGATCTTTTGCCTTTCAATGGCATTTTTGCAATTAACAGGCGTGGTTTGCGCAATTTAACCGTATGACTATCAAAAAGATTATTGGAAAAGTTCATTTGTGGCTGGGTTTTACTTCAGGGATTATCGTATTTGTTATCGCCGTAACCGGCTGTTTGTATGCTTTTCAGGCTGAGATCAGCGAGCTTACACAATCATCTTACAGGAATGTGGCCCCGCAGAATGCGCCGTACCTGTTGCCGTCGGAAATGAAAGCGATCGCTGAGAAACAACTCCCGGGCAAACACCTGCACAGCGTTCAGTACGGACTAAAAGACCGGGCTGCTGTAGCTACCTTTTACAGTTTTACGCCCCAGTATTATTATACGGTATATATAAATCCGTATAGCGGTGAAGTGTTGAAGGTGAAGAATATGGACCGCGATTTCTTTCGAATAGTGCTGATGGGGCATTATTATCTCTGGTTGCCTGAAGCGGTAGGCCAGCAGGTTGCCATTTATTCAACCATCATATTTGTGGTGATGATGATCACCGGTCTTATATTATGGTGGCCACGGAACAAAGCGGCAGCAAGGCAACGGTTCTCTATTAAATGGAGTGCCGCCTGGCGCCGGAAGAATTACGACCTGCACAACGTGCTGGGATTTTATATGACCTGGGTTGCGATCATTTTGGCTATTACCGGACTGGTATTCGGCTGGCAGTTGCTGGCAAATGCTATTTATAAAACCGCTGGCGGAAAAAAATCGCTTACCTACGTGGAGCCGCTTTCAGATACAACAAAAATAGCACTTGCGACCGCAGGCCCTGTCGATAAGCTATGGCGCCAGATGCAACAGGAGCATAAGGATGCAGAAACAATTGAAATGCATTTTGGGGCTGAGGCCAGATCATCGCTTGAGGTTGCTATAAATACTGATGCAGATACGTACTGGAAGAGTGATTATCGCTTTTTTGATCAATACACGATGAAGGAGTTGCCGGTAGATCATATTTACGGCCGCTTTAAAGATGCAAAAGGAGCCGATAAGCTGTTACGAATGAATTACGATATACACACTGGCGCCATTTTAGGTTTGCCAGGAAAGATACTGGCCTTTTTCGCTTCCCTAATCGCTGCCAGTATGCCAATTACCGGTTTTATGATCTGGTGGGGCAGGAGAAAGAAAAAGCCCCTACCGAAGTAAGGGCTGTACTAATCAAATACCATTAACCATTAAACCTTATCCTATGAAAGCACAAAGATACATATAAATTGCTTCATATGTATCTTTATGCTTTCATTTTGCAATCTGTTAACGACAAAATCCTAGCTATACAATTTCTCTCTGTTTATTAAATTTTCAATCTTATCCGCCATTTTTCGAACAATCCTGTAAGCAGGATGATCAGCAAAGCAAATAATAGCGATTTAACGAGGCCCACAGCTCCGGTTACAATCACCGCCGGCAAACTAATGCCTGCCAGAAAATATAATGGATAATACACATAGGGAAGCAAATACGCAGTAAGCGTGCTGGTACCGGCTGGTTTAATAATATTGAAAACTGATTGTTTTTGTTTACGGTCAACCAGCCATATCAAAGCGGTAAACACAAGGATGCTGATACCTGTACAGATCATTACCCACGAAGGCGTAGCGCGTATTTTTGAGATGCCCGCCAGTGGCCGGATGGCAAAACCGCCCGCCAGCATTACCACACCAAAAAGCAGTAATATCGTAAAGTATACATTGTATTTTCCTTTTTCTGCCCATGATGAATACAATACAGCGGTAATAATGCCTGCTATGGTAAGAGCAGGTGAAGAACCATCGCCGGTTATCCACACATACGGCCTTACCGGGTCGAGTACATGCAGCCATTCTGCCTTTGCCGCTATGTTGAATAGTGTAAAGAATACGAGTGCGCTTATCAATATGGATAGCTTTCCTTTTGAGAACAGGAATATAAGTGATGATATCAGATATGCCCAGCCAATAAGCCCCAGTATGCCCCACCAGTGAGGTTTTAACCAGCTTGTATTTCCGTTCTCGCCGCCTATGTATACAATGGCAAGAAATACCAGCAGCACGATACCGGCACCCTGTAATACATACTTTTTTTGTTTTGAGAGCGTAGGCGCATAATCAAGCCAGATGAGAAAGAAGCTGACCGTTAATAATATTTGCCAGAGTGATTTTGGCAGCAGGGCCGCTTCATTATTATAGCTTTCGAGGTTTACATGAAAGAAACCCATTACCAGCAGCGCCACTGAGCGCACCATAATATGGCCCAATATATTGCTTTGCGAAGCGCCTTTCGACCAGCGGTTGCCAATGGCGAATGGGATGGAGAGGCCGACGATAAACAGGAAAGCAGGAAAGACCACATCCGACAAACCCATTCCATCTTCAGCGGCCCGGGTATGTTCGAGCCATTGGGGAACATTGGTGAGGGTCCACAGATCGTTAACAAAGATCATCAGGAACATGGTAAGTGCTCTGAATACATCGATGGATGCAAGTCGTTGTTTGAATGAGGGCATAGTTGTTGGTTCGGTTACAATACAGAGTTCCGGTTTTTCGGTTTTTGTACTCTTTCTATCATGTATAATAATGAAAAAAGCCGTATCAGGAGTTTTATTCCATCAACGGCTAATATCGGGTATTGTGTTGTAAAACCGGATCGCCGGTATATTGGGCTTATGTTTTAGCCAATATCATTTACAAATAGCATTGTTTATATTTATAATATCTCCTGCAGGCTTTCTTTTGTTGCCTTTATTGTTGCATCCAGATCTTCTTTGGTCAGTGCACTGCACAGGAACCAGGTTTCGAAAGCTGAGGGTGGTAAATACACTCCGCGTTTCAACATGGCGTGGAAGTATTTTTTGAACAGTTCATTGTTTGCTGATGCTGCTGTTGCGAAATTGACAACCGGGTGATCACTGAAGTGTACGCTGATCATAGATCCCAACTGATTGATCACATATGGGGTGCCACTGGCTTTCAAAACATCGTTCAACCCATTGCGCAGGTAGCTGGTTGCTTCGTCAAGCTGTTTGTAAATAGAAGAATTTTCTTTCAGCGTTTTCAGCATTACATAACCCGCTATCATTGCCAGCGGGTTACCGCTTAAGGTTCCGGCCTGGTATACATTGCCCAGCGGCGAAATATGTTGCATGATCTCTTTTTTGCCGCCAAAAGCGCCAACCGGCATACCGCCGCCGATCACTTTACCATAGGTAACCAGGTCGGCTTTTATTTGTAAGCGCTCCTGTGCGCCGCCCGGCGCCAGCCTGAACCCGGTCATTACTTCATCCATGATGAATACAATGCCATGTTTATCGCAAATGGCGCGCAGGCCTTCAAGGAAACCGGCTTGCGGAATGATACAACCCATATTGCCTGCAACCGGTTCTATGATGATAGCGGCTATGTCGCCTTTGTGGTCGGCTACCAGTTGTTCAACGGCGGCCAGGTCATTATAGGCGCAGGTAAGCGTATCATTGGCAACACCGGCGGTTACGCCGGGTACGGTTTGAATATTGAAAGTGGCTACGCCGCTGCCTGCTTTTACCAGGAAGGAATCGGCATGGCCATGATAACAGCCTTCGAATTTGATGATCTTGTTGCGGCCGGTAAAACCACGCGCCAGCCTGATGGCGCTCATACAGGCTTCGGTTCCGCTGCTTACCATGCGAATGAGATCTACGTTTGGCGACATGCTGATGATAAGCTCGGCCATTTCAATTTCCAGTTCGGTAGGTGCGCCGAATGATGTTGAATATTGGGCGTAATCCTGAATGGCCTTTACTACAGGTTCATAGGCATGGCCCAGGATCATGGGGCCCCAGGAATTGATATAATCGATAAAACGGTTGCCATCGGCATCGTACATATAAGCGCCTTTGGCCGATTTCATAAATACCGGCGTGCCGCCCACGCTTTTAAATGCGCGTACGGGAGAATTTACGCCACCGGGAATACTTTGTTGCGCCCGGCTGAACAGGTTGATGCTTTTTTCAAACATGACTTTAGTTCTTGGTTCTAAGTTCTTGTTTATTGCAAAGGCTGTATTCCATTAGTACATTAGCAAATTAGCTAATTAATTTTATTGCATCTTTTGCAAAGTAAGTCGCAATGAGATCAGCGCCGGCTCTTTTGATAGCAGTAAGCGTTTCAAGAATGGCTTTGTTCTCATCTATCCAGCCCATTTTGGCGGCTGCTTTTATCATGGCATATTCGCCGCTGATATTATAGGCGCTAACAGGTACCGATACCGCGTTTTTTACTTCCCTGATGATGTCGAGATAGGCCAGCGCGGGTTTTACCATTACGATATCGGCGCCTTCTTCTACATCCATTAAAGTTTCTTTAACCGCTTCAATACGATTGCTGTAATCCATCTGGTAGGTTTTCTTATCGCCAAAACCTGGTGCGCTGTCAAGTGCATCGCGGAACGGACCATAAAAGCTGGATGCATATTTGGCGCTATAGCTCATGATGCCGGTCTTGTGCAATCCATTTTCTTCCAGTGCTTCGCGAATGGCGGCAATACGGCCATCCATCATGTCGCTGGGGGCAACGAAATCGGCGCCCGCCTGTGCATGGCTTACGCTCATTTGCGCAAGCACTTCCACAGTGGCATCGTTTACAATTTCCGATCCTTCCACAATGCCATCATGGCCATAGGAAGAAAAGGGGTCAAGCGCTACATCGGTCATCACCAGCATGTCGGGACAGGCCTCTTTTATGGCGCGGATGCTCCGCTGCATCAGACCTTTGGGGTTTAATGCTTCTGTGCCCTTATTGTCTTTCAGTCCGTCTTTACACTTGATGAACAGTAATACGCATTTAAGCCCCATGCTCCATAATTCTTTCACTTCTTTAACGGTATTATCGAGGCTCATGCGATAATAACCGGGCATGGATGCTATTTCTTCTTTATAGTTCTCACCTTCGTTGATGAACAGCGGTACTATAAAATCATTCGGTGTTAATATAGTTTCAGCCACAATGCTTCTGATGGCCGGCGACTGGCGTAATATGCGGTTTCTTCTTTGTAAAAACATATCTAAGTAGTTTCTGTAATTGTAATGTCTATACCCACTCAACGGGATGCAGGCATGCCTGCCACAATTTGTCTTCTTCACTTCCGGCCGGTGGCTGATAATTATATTCAAACCGTACGGTGGGCGGCAGGCTCATTAAAATGCTTTCGGTGCGGCCGTTTGTTTTTAGTCCGAACAGCGTGCCGCGGTCATGCACCAGGTTGAACTCTACATACCGGCCCCGTCGGATCTCCTGCCAGTGTTTGTGCGCCTTGGTATAAGGTGTTTGTTTTCTTTTCTGAACGATCGGCAAATAAGCATTGATAAACGCATCGCCGCATGTTTTGCCAAAATTGAACCAAAACTGAACATCCTTACCGGCGGTTGGCCGCTGATGGTCATAAAAGATGCCACCAATACCACGGCGCTCTTTATTGCGATGCCAGTTTACGAAATAATTATCGCACTCTTTTTTGAAGGTGGGGTAGAAGCCGGCGTCATAAGCGTCACAGGCGTTTTTATAGGTCTGGTGGAAATGCCTGGCATCTTCCTCAAACAGATAATAGGGCGTGAGATCGGTGCCGCCACCAAACCAGCGATCTGCGGCTTCGGTGTCACTTCCTTCATCATACACTTCAAACATGCGATAATTGCAATGCACCGTAGGAACGAACGGGTTTACGGGATGCAATACGAGCGACAGGCCGCAGGCGAACCAGCTTTTGCCATTTATCTTTAACGCGTTGCGCATGGTGTCGGTTACTTCGCCAAAGACCACCGAGGTGTTAACGCCGCCTTTTTCAAACACATTTCCATCGGCTATTACCCGGGTTTTACCACCACCGCCTTCGGGGCGTTGCCACTGGTCTTCCCTGAAGGTTGCCCTGCCGTCTTCCTGCTCCAGGGCCGCGCAAATACGGTCCTGGAGACCATGTATATAATTAACCCAATCTTCTTTAATGCTCATTCTTCGTAAATAATCTATAATAAATATAGCTTAATTCTATTGCTGAACGCTAAACGCGAATACAGACTTGTATTTGTATGAGGGTTAAGCATTAGGCGATAAGCGTTGAGCCTGTTTTTTAGGCCCCGATGCTTTGTTTTCCATACTCCTTAACCGCATCTACAAACGCTCTTGCATGGTCAACCGGTACGTTAGGCAATATTCCATGGCCAAGGTTGGCGATATGGCGTTGACCGCCAAAATCGTTCAGCATTTTCTTAACCTCTTTTTGAATTTGAGGTATGGGGGATAACAATTTGGCCGGGTCGAAATTCCCCTGCAGGGTAACGTTAGGTCCGGCAAACTGGCGCGCCATGGCCGGTGTAATACACCAGTCGATACCGAGGCCATGAGCGCCGGTAGCGGCCATTGGTTGTAATGAGTGCCAGGCGCCTTTGGCGAAGATGATGGTAGCTACTTCATCTTTCAATGCGGCAACTATTTGTCGGATATATTTTAAGGAGAAATTCTCGAAATCATCCGGGCTCAGCAGGCCGCCCCAGCTATCGAAGATCTGTACAACATCTACCCCCGCTTTTACCTGGCCTTTCAGGTAAGCAATGGTAGTATCGGTGATCATTTGTAACAGGCGGTGCGCTGTTTCGGGTTGAGTATAGCAGAAGATCTTGGCTTCGTCGAACGTTTTTGAACCTTTGCCCTGCACCATATAGCACAACAACGTCCAGGGTGCGCCGGCAAAACCAATTAAGGGAACACGGCCGTTGAGTTCTTTTTTAATAAGTTTTATGGCGTCAAACACGTAGTGCAGCGTTTCATTTACATCGGCTACCCTCACGCGGTTGAGGTCGTTGATGTTTTTGATGGGATCGGGTAACAACGGCCCCTTGCTTTCTATTAGTTGTACTTCAAGTCCCATGGCTTGTGGCACTACTAAAATATCGGAGAAGAGGATAGCAGCGTCAACGCCAACGATATCTACGGGTTGAATGGTTATTTCGCAGGCCAGTTCGGGTGTTTGGCAGCGTTCAAAGAAACCGTACTTCTCGCGTAAGACCATGTACTCGGGTAAATAACGGCCTGCCTGGCGCATCATCCATACGGGGGGGCGTTCTACCTGTTCTCCTTTCAGTGTTCTTAATAAAAGATCGTTTTGCAGCATAGTTATAATATGTAGTGAGTGGTCTTGTTTGAAAACGCAAGCCGCTACTTTTTAAAAAATTGAAACATTTTTTTTACCAGCTCATCCTTGCCTGGCCGGTCAGATTCAATGATCGTATTAGTCGAAAAAGATTTTATGGCGTCGGCTGTGGTTTGGCCAATGGCAAACAATATGGTGTCGGGCGGTACGGCATTCGCGTAAAAGAAGCTTTGCACGGCGCTTGGGCTGTAAAATAAAATACCATCATACGCTTTTTCTATTTTATGGGGCGTGCTGATGGTATGATAAACGATCACTTCCTGCACCGTTATTCCGTTCTGCCGCAGTTTGCCGGGCAACTCTTCGCGGCGCTGATCGCCACAGAAAAAAACGACCTGTTTTAAGCTTTTATCGTTGATCATTTTATCGGCCAGCTCCGATGCGTTGTTGCCGATGGTATGTATCGATTGCTCGCCAAAGTATTTGGCCGCGAGCTGACGGGTGGTGTGCCCTATGCAGAAAATCTTCCAGTTTGGCGTAAGGCCATTTATATATGCTGCCACTGTATTCACGGCATTCATGCTGGTGAATACAACTGCAGCGGGTTGCTTTAATGCTTTGCTTATCTCGTCTTTGATGCCCGATGTTTGAATAGGAGTGGTATCGATAAAAGATACGATATCGATACTGATATCTTTTGCCTTGGCAGCTTCAAGCAAAGCTTTCTCCAGGGGCCGCGTGCTTAATATGGCAATCCTATTTGGCATGCTGTATCTTATCGGCAATAACCTGTCCGCCATTTTGTAAAAGTTCTTTCGCGGCGGTAATACCCAGGCCGTTGCTATTGTTGATGGTGATAGTTTTTTCTATGCTTGCTTTTTCTTTCCCGTCTAACGACAAAATATTTCCTTCAAAATGTACCTCTTCATTAACGATGGTTGCCAGTGCGCTGATGGGGGTTGAACATCCGCCCAGCAATGCGCGCAAAAAATCTCTTTCTATAGCAGTGCACAATGCTGTATGGGCATCGTTGAATGGCTGGCAGGCCTCGAAGGAGTACTGATCGTTGCTGCGGCAGGCAACTACAATAGCGCCCTGTGCGGGTGCAGGCAGCATCCAGTCGAGCTCTATTGATCTTTCCGGCCGCAGACCAATGCGTTCCAGTCCGGCCGCTGCGAAAATAGCGCCGTTCCAGTGACTGCCGGCCAGTTTTTGTAAGCGGGTATTTACATTACCCCGCAGGTTTTCGATGGTATGACTGGGATAGCGGTTCAACCATTGCGCTATGCGGCGGATGCTGCTGGTGGCGATGGTCAATGGTGAATGGTCAATGGTCAATGGTGAATGGCTCGCGCTGTTTCCCGGCTCGCCAATAGTTGCAGGCAGTTCGCCTTTATATACCAACAGGTCTTTATAGGAAGCTCTTTTTAATACTGCAGCGGTTACAATTCCTTTGGGTAACTGAGTGGGCACATCTTTCATGGAGTGAACGGCAATGTCGATGCGTTCGTTGAGCAGGGCAATATCCAGGCTGCGGGTAAAAATGCCCTGTACGCCCATTTCGTATAAAGGTGTTTTGAGGTCAATATCACCTTCACTTTTTATGTATACCAGTTCTGCGGCAAACCCGTATTGGGTTAACAGGTCTTTTACCTGGGAGGCCTGCCATACGGCGAGCTGGCTTTCCCTGGTGCCTATTCGAATCACTTTATTCATCAGCGCTTGTTCAATTTTTGCAAAGCTAATACTTTCGGCAATGGTGAATGGTAAATGGTCAATCGTCAATGGTGAATGGGTTCGCCTTATTATGAGCTTCCCGTTTAATGCGAGATCTCTGGTATCGCGAGCTTATTCACCATTGGCCATTCACCAAAATCAATTCGTGGGCGCAATGAACTCATTGATGGCTTCAATGTAATAGCAGCCGCGCTGGTTGCGCTGGCGCATTTTGAAAGCCATGCCATTGATCACCCGTTGTATTTTCTCGTCGGCATTTATAGTTTGGCACGCGGCTAATTCGGGCGAAAGTTGAATATAAGATGGAAAGGTCTGGATCTCTTTCAGTTTTATTTTTACGGCTTTGAACACCGGAACATGCTTGCGCATTTCGAACCACTCGAGGAACTCGTCGATATGTTCGCGAATGATGGTCCAGGCTTTAGGCACTTCAGCTTCCCGCATTTGCAGGGTTTCATCTTTTAATTTCGACAGTTCATCAACGTTCACCAGGTGCACGTTAGGCAGTTCCTGGGCGCTTTCTTCCACGTTGAAGGGAACCGACAGGTCGATGATGAGCTTTTCGCCTTTGCCTTCGAGGTGGGTTCTTTTTATTGTGGGCTCTACCGAATTGGTAGCAACCAGAATTATTTCAGACTCTTTAATTTTTTGCGCCAGCTCGGAAAGGGGGGCATGATGCAGGTCGAGCTCTTCAGCCAGTTGAGCGGCTTTGTCGTGTGTGCGGTTAATGAGCGTGATGTGGTCGGCATCGAGATAATCGACCAGGTTCTTGCAGGTATTGCGTCCTATCTTTCCAACACCCAGTAACAGGATTTTTTTGTTGGCAGCGTCTGCAACTTTTTCCCTGATATACTGAACCGCAGCAAAGGAAACCGAAACAGTTCCGCCGCTGAGGTTGGTTTGGTTCTTGATCGCTTTGGAAGATTGCAGAACGCAGTTTACGAGGCGCTCCATGAAGGAATCGGTAAAACCGTGCTCTTTGCTGAATTTTACAGCCGTTTTTATCTGTCCTACTATTTCGTAATCACCTAAGATCTGAGAGTCAAGACCGGCGGCCACGGAGAACAGGTGTTCAATGGCCGCGATGCCTTTCTTAACGTATGCAAGTTGGGTGAAAGTTTCTTTTGTTCCTTCGGTTTGGGTGCAGAGGAGGTTAATCAGTTGATCGGCACTTTCGGCAAAGCCGTAAATTTCGGTACGGTTGCAGGTGCTTAAAACAAATAACTCATGCAAACCAAACCGGGGGGCTTGGGTAAGTAGGGTAGCGTATTGATCATTACTGACTGCAAATTGGCCTCGTATCGCAGCATCGGTCTTTTTGTAATTGATCCCGGCTATGAAAAATTTTGTAATATCCTTGGTACTGTTTCCGTGCATGAATATCGAATTCTGAAAATTGACTCTGCAAAAATACATTCGGACTCGTCAATGTCCTAAGATGTCTGTCATTACTCTGTCATTTTACTGTCTGATTATCATCATATGGGCATATGAGGAATTTCATGTATGCCCGATAAAGCGTTGAAATGACCCTTTTTAGAAGCGATGGGCGTGGGGTGTGGGGGAAGAGGCGGGAATTGGGAATCAGGGATTGGGAATTTTTGAGTGCGCTTTATTTAGGGGGTATACTCCGGCATAGCCTGGGAATTGGGAAGGGCCATTTCGCGGCATCCGGCCCGGGCGCGGTTTAGGTTTTTGGGCAGAACCGGATTTGTGAACCGGCAATCGGCAATTCTTCCAGCGTCTCAACCAAAAAAATCTATCATTGATCATTCAATTATTTTGATGGTCTTTAGCTCAATTTTCAATAAAAATATTCTTGCAAGTAAATTTCAATTAAAGGAGTCATGAATTGCCGGCGTACTGATTGGGAAAATTTCAACCTATACCCGCGGCCTGTGAAAGTTGGTTAATAATCATTGTATTATAGAATATTCCCCTTAATATTATCAGCTTCTTTTCATGGCTTTTTCCTGGCCTTTGGTACCTCTTGTCTTAGGGTCATCCTTGGGTCATCTTAGGGTCATCCTGGGGTTATCCTTGGGTTTTTACCCTAAGATGACCCTGAGAATACCCTGGTCATACCTTAGGATGAGAGGTTTCATACATATATATTATAGTTTGCATGTAAATAAATTGTCAATTGAATTTTGATCAGGATAGTTGTAAAATTTTTAACAGATGGGGGCGTGCTATGGCAGTTTTTTGCATGCAGTCCGGGGGGCAGAATTGGCCGTAGATGGTTGCCGGATGCAAGGCCCGCGGTTCCTGTTTGGTTACCACCGCCTGCTTAGCCGGGCCGGGCTACATCCGGTGCAACCGGCGCGCCTTGTAAGGCCAAAGTAAATTTTGATTTTTAAGTGTTTAACAGTCTTACTTTTGCACTCAATAATTATGGCTACAAAAAGAGGTATAGTTTTAATGAACCTGGGTTCGCCCGATTCAACCCGCGTAAAAGATGTGCGTCGTTACCTGAACGAATTTTTAATGGATGAACGGGTGATAGATATTCCCTACCTGGGCCGCCTGCTATTGGTAAAGGGCATTATTGTTCCCTTTAGAGCGCCAAAATCGGCACATGCTTATTCTACCATCTGGACCAAAGAAGGTTCGCCGCTGATGGTTTTAAGCAAACAATTGCAGGAGGCTTTGCAAAAGCAGGTGACCGAACCGGTAGCCCTGGCCATGCGTTACGGCGCGCCGGCTCCCTGGACCGCCTATGATGAGCTGCTTGAAAAGGCGCCCGATCTCGAAGAAGTAGTGCTGGTGCCCCTGTATCCACATTATGCCATGAGCAGTTACGAAACCGCTGTCGAATACGCCAAAAGCGCCCATGTAAAGGGAAAGTATAAATTCAAGCTCACGGTAGTTCCGCCATATTACGATAATCAATTGTATCTGGATGCCCTGGCCGATAGCATGAAGCCGTACCTGCAGCAGCCGTACGATCATTTCCTGTTCAGCTATCATGGCGTGCCGGAGCGGCATATTCTTAAAGGAGATATCACGGGAAATCACTGTTTAAAGGTGAATAATTGTTGTGAAGTAAGCAGTGAAGCGCATAAGTTTTGTTACCGGCATCAATGCCTGGTAACTACGAAGAAGGTGGCTGACATGCTGCAGTTGCCAGCACAGAAATATAGTTTTTCTTTTCAATCGAGGCTGGGCCGCGATCCCTGGCTGCAACCCTACACTGCGCAACGCCTCGAAGAATTTCCGAAAGAAGGTGTGAAGAAGTTATTGGTGGCTTGTCCGGCATTTGTAAGCGATTGCCTCGAAACGCTGGAAGAAATTGCAGAACAGGGGAAGGAATCGTTTATGAAGGCGGGTGGCGAATCGTTCACAATGATACCCTGCCTGAATGTGCATCCTATGTGGGTGAAGGCGATTGCGAGCTGGGTAAAGGGAATTCAATAGGCAATAAGCAATGGAAACAGGCAATTGTCAATAACGAAAATGTTACAGTTTCCAGCTTGCAAGTTACAGGGAAAACGAGTAACCGCTAGTCGTGGGCCAGGCAATAGACCCCCTGTAACTTGAACCCTGCAGTTGGCACTATCGTATTATCACATATCTTACCCATGTACAGTTATATTAAAGCGCTTCACATTGTATTCATCGTTACCTGGTTCAGCGGTATGTTTTATATCGTACGGTTGTTTATATACAATACCGAAGCCGGTGAAAAGGTTGAACCCGAAAGGTCCATCCTGCGCAAACAATTCACCATTATGATCAAACGTCTTTGGTTTGGCATTACCTGGCCATCGGCGATCATTACATTGATATTTGGTCCGGTATTGTGGTGGAAGTTAAACGTACTGCCCGATTGGCTGCTCATCAAACTGTTTTTTGTATTGGGTTTATACGCCTATCATTTTTCCCTGCATGCCATTTATAAACAGCAAATGCAGGGAATATTCAAATACAGTTCTCAGAAATTACGCATATGGAATGAAGTTGCCACCATCTTCCTGGTAGCCATTGTAATGCTGGCGGCGGTAAAACAGAATATGAGTGTGGTATGGGGGCTGGCGGGGTTGATTGGTTTTGTTATAGTGCTGATGAGCGCGATAAAGATCTATAAGAATATCAGGGAGAAGAAGTGAGGGGAATGCAGCTTAAAGCCTAAAGACGAAAGTCTAAAGCCAAAAGGCAAAAGTGAATGCAGCTTAAAGCCGAAAGCAAGTACAGCGTTCGTGCAACACTAAATTGCTTTACTAAACAACGGATTTGTCGTCGTTGCTTCCTTTCTCAACAAGTGCAGATCAAACGCCTTGCAGATATTCCGCAGAAAATGACGGCCTTTTTCCGTTACCTGTAATCCTGTTTCATTCCAGGTGATCAACTCATCGGCCTCCAGCATCGCCAGTTCTGGAAACGTATATTGTTTTAATACCGGCAAATGTTCAGCCTGAAATGTAGCTGCGCCCCGGCAGATCACATCCATAATATAAGCGCGGAACGCTTCATCTTCTTTTGAAAGAAAATATCCCTTCACAACCGGCAGTGTTAATGATTCTACTGATGACACATGCGAGCGTTCTGTAAAAGTATGCTCAATATTCTCGGCGGGGTTAACAGCAGTTGCAGCCGTTAGGCATCTGTAATAATCATGTAAAGTTTTATGGTTCTGCGCAAAGGCAATGCCTGTGTCGCTGATGGCCGAAACGCCGAGGCCAAGTAGCAGGCCGCTATGTTGGGTGGTGTACCCCATAAAATTGCGGTGCAGTGTTCCCTGTTGCCAGGCCGTGTGTAATGCGTCGCCCGGTAAAGCGAAATGGTCCATGCCGATATCGGTATATCCATGATCGATAAACAACTGCCGCCCTGTTTGATAAAGTTCCATTTTCAATGCGGCACCGGGCAAATCATTCTCATCAAACAGGCGCTGGCCGCGGCTTGTCCACGGAACATGCGCATAACTATAAAATGCCACCCGGTCGGGTTTTAATTGCAATGATTGTAAGATGCTTTTTTCAATGGAAGATACCGTTTGTAACGGTAAGCCATAGATGAGATCGAAGTTGACAGCGGTAAAACCAATGGCGCGCGCCTGCTCAGTTACCCGCTGCACATTTTCAAAAGGTTGAATGCGGTTGATAATGCGCTGAACGGCAGGGTCATTATCCTGCACACCAAAACTGATGCGCCGGAAACCAAGCCGGAACAGGGTTTCCATATGTTGTTGTGTGGTATTGTTGGGATGTCCTTCAATGCTGAACTCATGATCGGGATGAATGATGGCGTCGCTGGTAATGGCATTGAGGAGCTTCTCAAGATTCTGAGGCGAAAAGAAGGTGGGGGTGCCGCCGCCAAGATGCATTTCCCTGATGATGGGTTTTTCGTTCATTAATTGATGGTATAACAACCATTCGGTGATGATGGCTTGCAGGTATTCATCTTCAACGCTATGGTTGGTAGTTATTTTTTTATTACAACCGCAGTAGGTGCACAGCGATTCGCAAAAGGGAAGATGTAAGTAAAGGCTGATGCCTCTGCGCCGGTTTTGCTCAGTGAATTGGTGTTGAAACACCCGTGCCCATTGAGTTGTATCTATGTGGTCATTCCAGCAGGGAACGGTAGGGTAGCTGGTGTAACGAGGCACTGGTACATTGTATTTATGCAGTAAAACCGGGTCGATAGTCATAATGAATGATATTGACGCAAAACTACCGGAGCGGAGAAATGATGCAAATGACTTGCTTTATAAGCCGGTATGATTTTAATCAGTTGAAAAAGAAGGGGAAGTAGTGTGGGCAATAAAAAAACCTCCCGTGGCGGAGGTTTTACAAAAGGGTCACCAATGTCTTTCGCTTCCCGAAAACGGGGTTGTTCGTAGGCATGCACAGTTGCCTGGATGGTTTTCCACAGGCATTACCAGAGATTAAAAACGGGAAGGTAACGGATTACAAAAAGGTGTAAAAAAAGAAAAACCTTTCCTTAGTCTTAGAATTTTAAAGGAAAGGGGAGCAGGACTACTCCCCTTTTTAACCCCTAAACCCTAAACCGTAGAAAAGGTTTTTCATATAATGAGGTATACAAGTCTAATTTTCAAGAGAAATCAGGTGAGGCTGGGCCTCTGTAAAGAACTGTGACAGGGACTAATACTTAGAAAATATCGTACCAAAAATCACTTGTTCACACCTAAAATTTCCGGCTAATTTTTCAACATTTATGTTATTGCAAAGAGCACAAAACTAGTTCCATAAATTATGCCAAACGCCTTAAATGTGGATAAACCCGACTGAAAATTGGGAGTCAATAGAAAGTTTTCAATTAAGCTGAATTATAACCCAATAAGTCACACCCCACATAAACGTATAACTGCAAAAACAATCCTTTTCTTAAGATTTTGTTTAAAAAAACGCCGTTAAGAAATAAGAAAGACGGTTAAATCCGCTCATATTCAACAGCCTGTAAAATAGTAAACCGGAATGGGGAGTTGGTGGCCGATAGATTTTTTGCTTCAAAATGACAGGGAAGGTTACTGAATCGCTATTCGATTCAGGTTAGGTGCAATATTATAACCGATTACAATTCAGCGTTTTGCCTTTCAGAACTTCCGGTAACTCATTGCGGTTGGGTAAGGAGCGGGCAAAGATTTTGTTCAGGATGTTATTTTATGTGAAGTAAAACGAACCTGCGAATGGCAATGTATTGTGTTACAAATGAAAACCTGCCTGGTTGGGTGGGAGATCTTTATAATTAAGATAGATGACCCTTTTACGAATATAAATCCACTATAAGCGTATTTAAACCCTTTTCATACGCATTGTTATTTGACAGACTTGCAGTATTTCTTTTTTATATTCTTGTGAAGAATTAGAAGATTATAAAGCGTATGCAAAAGCTATTAACGTTAATGATAACTGTTCTATCTACTTCCTTGTCTTTCGGACAAAAAATAAAAGTGCTGAATTCTGGTACTTTTCATTGGCAGGTACAACAGATTCAAGAAAAGTTAAATATGACCAGAGCGTGCAGACGAAGCTGCGAAATTTTACCGAAGGAACTTATGGATTTATTCCAACTTGAACCAAATTCCGCTGAATGAAAATGATAGCTTTTTTAGCCGCTATTAATAGTTACCCATGAGTAAGAAAACCTGTTTAATAGCATCGATATGTTTTTTATTTTCCTGTGGCACCGGACTCAGGATAAACAAGAGAGATTTTGAGCCGATCTACAAAGACTTTTCTCATTCTTTTGCCAATCAGTCTTACAAAACAAGTAAGTCGATGGCTGGTTCCATAAACGGGCCTACACTTTTGGCGTTATTGGGGATTTCAAATAGTGAAGCTGAAATTGTTACCTTAACGTTTAAAAACAACAACCAATTAGACCTCGTCTACAAAGATAGCACCGTTACTAAAACACTGACGTTCGAGGTAAGACACGCTCGCAAAGGTTATCTTGAAATTTCATCGGCACATAAAAACATCCAGATTCCACCAGTTATTCCTTTTTTGTACAGCAATGTGGATTTTAGCAGGACCAGAATCGGCTTAACAACTAAAAATGAGTTGATCATAGACAATAAATGGGAAAGATCGGGAAGCTTTCTTCTATTCATGGGCGGCGCAGGTGGGCGAACACAATACTTTTTCAAACCATCTGACAAATAACATATTAACTCTTGTTTTATGAGCCAATTATTTAATTTCATTGCCATTATTCTCATGTTACAATCATGTAGTCAAATTCACGGGAGAGAGCAGCCTTTGGTTCTGGAGAAAAATTGCCGATTCGATCTGGAGAAAATTGATTTCCAGGAAAACTTGCCCAAACTTTATTCCAAACATATTTTAATAGATGATATTCGGCATGATAGTGTAAGGGATGGCAAACTAACGGATGAGATGCTGCGTTATAGGATCAGTAATACTATTACTGATGTCTATAAACTGCAAGTGCCTGAAAAGGAGTTCGGATTTGCATATAGAAGCCCTACCCTGGATAGTGTTGCCTTATTTCAAAACATTTACTTTATGCACCTTTCTACACTGGCAGACACCAATAAAAAACCGGTTGCATTTTATGCCGAAGCAGAAGTTAAGACGGAAAAAGAACAACGGGATTTTTTGGCAACAATAAAGGGCAAATATGGAGAGCCCAGGCATGCCTTTTTTATAAACCACGAATTTAATATTTGCTCTTATGAGTGGGTTTTGACAGATAGAACATTAGAAGTGCAAACTTCCTATGGTGTCCGTTTTTCTACCAGTTATAGTTTAGCAGATGGTTTAAAGGAAACGTATTACCGGATCGATATGCTTATTATAGACAATCGTCAGAAAGAAAATATCTATAAAGCACACCTTTTCGAATTTCCCGATAAAATATTGTACAATGGTAAGTACCACAGCTATAAAGATTTTCAATTTGAAAAGTTATCGGTTTTCAGGGATGAATTTCTTTTGAAATCTACCAATGAAGTTTTGGTTAAAGAAGAGCACGGACTCTATGATATTAGAAGGGCTGAAAACGAGCAATCTGATACCATATCAGATGAAGATAAGGATGGCACTTCTGATATGAGTAAACCGGAAAATGAATAATATCATGATGAGAACGGGCATTATCCTGAAATTGACCTTCCTGCTGTTGCCTGTAACAGGCATTACGCTTTGGTTTCTGTATGATGGAGGCATTGGCTTTGGTTGGAACCTTATCTGGTATTGGATCTGGATGATCGGTTTTTTGTCGGTTTATGAAGCAGGGCTGGTGTTCAGCTATTTTTTTAACCGAATAAATGGAAAGAAAAACAAAGAAAATATACTTTTTATGCTTGTCGGTTTATGTTTATTAATAATAGCCAGCGTGTGTGCTATTATGCAGTTAGCATAATCCTCCGGCTTGCAAGAGAACGGTAGTGAACAACTGGTAATGATTTAAAAAAAAGATACTTGAAACATTTAATTTTAACCGGTTTCCTTTTCTTAGGGTTAAACACTTTCAGCCAGGGCTTGAAAGTTATTGAAATCGATAGTTTGCCTGAAACCGAACAGGAAAACATTGACCGCATCGTAAATAAAGATGGATGGGTGCATATCCGATTTGGAGGGAAAAGCAGCATATGGAATTTTTCCAATAAAGAATATATGCTTAATGTATTTGGTAAATGCACAGATAACACCAGAATGCCCGGATATTTGATTGAGTTTTCAAAATATTATGGAGATGGCTCCTTTGCTCATATTGATTTTGCAAGTTCCGGGAAGAACAAATTTGCCCGAATCAATTTTTATGTAGATAATACGGATTTCGGTGATCCATTTTTGAAATTCAAAAGAAAGGAATATTCCATTTTTTATCAGGCCTTAAAATCAGGAAAGTTGCTAAGGATTGATTTTTTTGATAAAGCACATAATCCCAAAACAGGCGACGACGAACTTTCGTTAAATCGTTCTATCAGCTTCAAATTGGGGAACAATGATTTTTTGGAGATACCCGTCGATTGCAAAGTGTTTACCCAATCAGGCGCACCTTCTGAATCTGCACTGCCTGCAAATTAATTTGATGCCCGGGATGAGCCTAATGCGTCCCAGTCATCCATGGTATTGCTATTGGTAAGTACGACAATCGTGTCTTGTGAAAACGGAGTAACATTCACTGAACTGATAAAGCATACGGAAACAGGAAGGTATGATCGTGATGATGAACGTAAAGGTAAAAAATATGTATACCAAAGTGTCCTGGTCAATAATCCTTCCGGAGATAAAAAAAGTTTGGAAAAACAGATGTTTTCTTATCATTTAAAAAATATGGATTCTGTTTTTTCGGACACTGAGGTTATTACGCTCTCTACTTTTTTTTATCTTAAAAACAATAGAACATCCTATTTTATTAACAATGCCGACGATCCGGGAGGCTTTTCCAGTAAAATGCTGCTTGATTATTTTAAACAATATGGCATTGCTGAAGTAAGTACAAAACGAATAGGGAATACCAGGGAATTAAAGACTGAAATTACTTTTGCAAGCACGCAATAGCCCGCACTTGAAAACAAAGTTTAACTTAGCTGCTTTAGTAGCCTTAAAAAATTACAATGAGTTTACCCAAAATCCTCATTATTGAAGATGAAGCCACCATTAGAAAGGAACTTGAATGGCTTGTAAGCAAAAGGCAGGAGTTTAACTTTATGGGAAGTGCAACAACCGTAAAAGATGCCATAGACAAGATCATTCAGTTAAAACCCGATCTGGTTTTAATGGATATTCAATTGCCTGACGGTAATGCTTTTGAGATATTAAATCAAATACCCGACCCGGCTTTTTCTGTAATTTTTATTACTGCATTTAACCATTTCGCCATTAAAGCCATTAAACACGGAGCCATAGACTATCTCCTGAAACCAATAGATGAAGAAGAGCTATATAATGCTATGGACAATTTTAACAGGGATAATTCTTCTTTTACCTCCACGCAACTGGAAATTATAAATGAGCATCAAAAAAACAGTAAACAACTAAACTCCAGAATATGTATCTCCACCCTTGACAGCCTTGAGTTTTTTAAAGTTACTGATATTTTGTACCTGTCGGGAGAAGGCAGCTACACACATTTTTATTTAAATGGCGGAAACAGAATAATTAGTTCCAAGCCCTTAAAGTTTTATGAAGAGTTGTTACCTGCTGATTATTTTGTAAAATGCCATCAATCGTATATTGTCAACACATCGTCAATCGTCAGGTATTTGAGATCGGGGTTTATAGTATTGAACAGCGGTGTAGAAATTCCTGTTTCTACCAGAAGAAAGGAAGCTGTTGTTCGATTACTATCGCAATTATAAGTCTATAATGAAAAGATACCTGTTACATTTGTTTCTGCTAACCGTACTTTCCTGCCAATTGAAAGTGGAAAAGGAAGATATGCCGCCTGCCGCACTCCTTGAAAAATTGAAGCAGGATGCGCAAGGCACTGTGGATATGAATTCAGATGACAAAATTGATTTTTGGAAGAAGGTATCGACTCGGTTTCCCTATAATGAACATAACGTTTCTCAGGCCTATATCTATTATGAGCTTGCCAAAGAATATGCAAAAACGGATCTGGCGAAATCTAAAACATATATTGACACGGCTTTGGGACTAATAGAAAAGGAAAATGATTTTCTTGATATCAAGGTTTCTATTTACAATGGTCTGGCCAACATTTATCTAATAGAGGGCAAAACTTTCCAGTCTAACCACTACTATAACAAGGCGGCGGCTCTAATTACCGCCCACCCCGATGAAGTAGCACCCAAAGCCAGGATAATCTGCCTGGTAAATTGTGCGCAGGAAAATTTTAACTCGTCCCAAATAGACAAATCAACTAAACAAAACTATTTAGCGCTACAAACCGCAATTGCCAATAAAAGCAGCTTGGATGAACATTTCTACCATAACAATCTGTTTAGGATCTACACGCAGCTGTTTCGGATTTACGAACGTACGGGTCAGTTAGATTCACTGAAACTATATAACCAAAACGTTGGTGAAATTTATAACATCCTGGGTGGCAATAATGTGAAGCGGTTCTTTTATGAACAAAAGGCAACCATTTTGGTGAATGAACGAAAATTGGATTCCGCAATTATGTACATCAAACAATGCGAGGAGTTGGATAAAAGACTGTATACAGAAACCAATCTTGACATTCATAAACTTAATTTGTATGTAGTATATACGAGTTTAATCAATATGTACGCTGCAAAACAACAATTTTCAACCGCTGAAAAATATATTAAAGCTACGCAGGATATAGAAAGGCATTTTAAGGTAAATTATAATTCCAGGTTCGATAATAGAATGGCGCAGGCACAGTATTATCTTCAAAAGAGGAATTTGAACGCATACCGTAAACTCCACCTGGAAAGCCTGGAGGTTAAAGATTCCATCCAGGCCAGCAATAGCGCAAAAGCCATTGAGGAAATAGCTGTTTTTTACGATGTAAAAGCAAAAAAGAAGTCTATAGATCTGCTTAATATGACCGTAAGGACCACGAATGAGAAGTTGAAGGTAAGAACGTTATTTTTGGTAACCAGTGGTTTGCTGCTCCTGATAGTGTCTGGGTTTATAGGTTTTTATGTATATGTACAGAAACAAAGAAAGAAGTTGGCTGCAAAGGAAAAAATACTTTTGCAGCAAAAACTATTGAGAACGCAAATGGAACCCCATTTTATTTTTAACACCTTATCTTCATTGCAAAGTTTTATCCGATTTGACGAAAAGGAAAAATCGATCAGGTATCTCGGCCATTTCAGTAAATTATTAAGAAGCAGCTTAGAGATGAGCAGGAACGATTTGATTTCATTAGAAGATGAGATTGAAGCCATAAGAAACTATCTGGCTCTTCAACAAATGAGAAATGACCACAATTTTGAGTTTAGTATCATTATGCCGGAAGATACCTTAGGGGTAATGATTCCCCCAATGCTTATTCAGCCCTTTGTAGAAAACGCGGTAATTCACGGAGTTTCTCCTTTACAAGGAAAAGGTGAAATACAAATTAACATCCATTTGAACAGTGATCTGATCACAGTTGAAATTCGCGATAACGGTAAGGCCAACAACAAAAATAAGCCTGCCGGCCATACCTCCCTTTCGGGAAGTATTGCCAGGGAAAGAATGGACATATTGTTTAAGGAAACTTCCCAAAAAGGCGCCATTCAAATTGCGCAGACCAACGAAAATTATACAGTCATTTTAAAAATCCCATACAAAAACGCATGAACCTGTATTCAGCCAACACTTCATACTCGTAGTAAGCGTACACGATTTTATATTAAGCGCCAACATATTTGCATCACTAAAAATTGGTGTTTCTCCCATTTGTACATTAGATCACAATAGTATTGATGAACGAGTTCATAGCCTTTTTTACCCAGCATAACGTCTCTAACGCAAGCATTGTTTTTTTGATGCTGGCAGGTTGTTTTATTGCCATTTTTCATACCATAATCCTGTCGGCCCTGTTTCGATTGAATTTTAGAGGCTGGTTGTTTTTTGTAGTTGATCCGTTGCTGATACTTCTGGCAGGTATATTGAACAGGCATTTGGTATTTCTTGTGTTCTTTTTATTATTTATTTCGGTTTTTGTTTTGGGGTTCATGGGTATGATATATGCCGGATTTACCAAATCCAAAGAAGAAAAAAAGAAACGGGAGCAACTAAGGCAACGATATCATATTGCCCCTAAACCATTATGGAAAAAAATTGGCGGGTTTATAGTCGTTGCCCTGTTTTTTGTAAGTTTTTACCATTTAGGTTTTTATTCCGTGTTGCTGCTTTTTATAATTGTTCCTGTACTTTCTGCCATACTGCCCGGTAACAGGAATAAATTTTTAAAGTATCAGGGAACCCTGCCTACTTCCAAAATACGGTCTGTTGCTATGGGGTTGGCAGAAATTGAGGGTTCTCTGGAATGTATAGAACCAATGCTTTCACCCATAAATAATAAGCAATGCATTGGGTACAGATATCGCATCGAAGATATAAGTACTGACAAAGATGGTGACAAAAGCTATACTACTATTTTAGATGAAACTAGGTGTAACCCTTTTTATATTTCGGATGAAACCGGAAAAATAATGGTAAATCCGGATAAAATGGAATTTGTATATGTGGAAAAAGACGAAATGTACAGCGCCGGTGGAAAGCGGTATACACAGTTTCTTATAAAGGAAAACGATAAAATGCTGCTCATAGGCAATTGTGGCTTGGGTGAAAACAATCAACCTGTTTTTGAATATGAAGTGATTAAAAAGGTTTTTGCCATTGCACCTTCAGATAAAATAACACACTACAATACATTTAAGCCATTATTGAACTCTTTTCTAATATTTTCCTGTGCCTTCGCATTTATTGTTTCCCTTATTCTCATTACCCCCATGTATATCAAAGACGGTCAATTAATAATTGGAACACCAGATTTTGAACTTAATTCGAATGCTGTAAATGGTGATGAAAGTACTGAAGAGGTATTGGATGTTCAAAACGAAGGAGACGTGGAAGACGGGCATTTTCAGCCTCACTTAGAAGGACAACCTGTAATACGGGATTCCATAAATTAAGAACAAAAACATGAATGCAATTATTTCTTATACCATTATCGGTTTATTGAGTATTGGTCTTTTAAGCGTTATTATTTCTGCTTACAATAAGCTTATAATGCTAAAAAACAATGTAAGTAAGGCCTTTTTTAATATTGATGTGCTATTAAAACAGCGGGCAGATGAAATACCAAATCTTATAAAGGTGGTAAAGGAAAGTATGCGTTATGAAGAAGCTACACTGACCAGGCTGACACGGCTAAGGACAGATTTTTTAAACAGTCATAAAAATGAGGATAGGTTAACATTATCTCATGAAATGGACAAAATGGTAAAATCCATTTTTGCCGTGTCGGAAAATTATCCCGGTCTAAAAGCCAACGATAATTTCGTGCTCCTGCAACAAAGAATCTCGGGTTTGGAGGATGCCATTGCGGACCGAAGGGAGTTCTATAACGAAAGCATCAATATGTATAATATTGGCATTGGAGAATTCCCGCCGTTGATTCTGGCCAAACTATTGGGATACCGGAAAAAACAGCTTTTACAAATATCAGAAAGCGAGAAAAAATATGATGGAATTCAATTTTGATTTTATTTCCATTTTGGAAGCGATAGAGCGACAGCCCGTATATGTAGTTTTTTGGGCTGCTTTTGGTATGTTCTTTTGCACAGTCACCCTGTTCGTACCATTAATGTTTTTAAGGAAGTTAAATAAAACGGCTAAAATTGGAAACGGTATAAGGCTGGTTGTAAGCATCCTGCTATTATGTTGGATAATAGGTTTTGTTACCCAAATGATCCTGTTCTTTTCGGGAATTTCAGGTATAAAATTATTTTTTATCTGGATGGCCATGTTTCTCACTTATGTAGTCTTTGGTATATTCAATAAAAATATGATCTTAAAATGGAGTGCTGCCCTTACCAAAACAAATAAGTCTGCTACCTCGGTGCCAGTACACGAGGCCAAATAATTCCCTGGCAGTTTGTTGAGACATTTATTACTTTTTAGGATGCAAGAACGCTATATGCCGGTTTTTGCGTCGGCTCTCCCCTGAATCCTAACAACCAAAGCCCCACGCTTCATAAGGACCTATGCGCTAACTTTTCAGTACCTTTGCACACTTTTCGGGCTGCGGAATACCTGTTCTTCAGGTAATTTTGTAAACAGCTCAAATTAAAGTGTTTAAACAGATTTACCGGGAAATATATGTCAGCAAACTACAGAGAGTTCCAGAAATTGAATTTGCCTGTTATAGAACAGGAAATATTGGCTAAATGGTATGAAAACCAGGCATTTGAAAAAAGTGTGTCGCTGCGCGACGATGCCCCCTCTTTTGTATTCTATGAAGGGCCGCCCAGCGCCAACGGTATGCCCGGCATTCACCACGTTATCAGCCGCACCCTGAAAGACCTCGTTTGCCGCTATAAAACCATGCGCGGCTTCCAGGTTAACCGCAAGGCCGGATGGGATACCCATGGCCTGCCCATCGAATTAGGGGTTGAAAAAGAACTGGGTATCACCAAAGAAGATATCGGTAAAAAGATCTCTGTTGAAGAATATAACCGCAAATGCCGCGAGGCCGTAATGCGGTACAAAGACAAATGGGACGACCTCACCAAAAAAATGGGCTATTGGGTCGACCTGAACGATCCTTATATCACTTTCGATAACAATTATATAGAAACCCTCTGGTACCTGCTGAGTAAACTGTACGAAAAAGGGCTGCTGTATGAAAGCGTAAGTATTCAGCCTTATTCACCTGCTGCCGGCACAGGGTTAAGCTCCCATGAGCTGAACCAGCCCGGAACTTATAAAATGGTAAAGGATACCAGCGCAGTGGTCATGTTCAAAGCCGTGAAGGATGAAAAATCAGCCTTCCTGTTTGAGGCTGCAGCCAATGCCGGCCGCCAGCCATCGCGAGGCGAACTTGAAACGGGCCACTCACCATTGGCCATTGACCATTCGCCATTCTTCCTGGCCTGGACCACCACTCCCTGGACGTTGCCTTCGAACCTTGGCTTAACGGTAGGGGAGCGCATCACTTATGTGCTGGTACAAACGTTCAACCCCTATACGCATTTACCCATCAATGTAGTTCTGGCCAAAGACCTGGTTGGTAAATATTTTAAACCCGAAAACGAAAACACCGGGTTTGAAGAATATAAGGAAGGTGACAAAGCACTTCCATGGCGTATACTTACTGAGTTTAAAGGAGCGCAGTTGGAAGGTTGCCAATATGAGCAGTTACTGCCTTTCGAGGCTAATAATATGCAGTCGATAACAGCACTGAACCCTGCGGCAAAACCGTTCCGGTTGTTGTTAGGCGATTTCGTTACTACCGAAGATGGTACCGGAATAGTACATACGGCACCTGATTTTGGTGCAGATGACTTCAGGGTAGGTAGTAAATATAACATCGGCTTTTTCAGCGGTGTGAATAAATATGGAAAGCTGGAAAAGCTGGTATTGGTCGATCGCCAGGGCAAATTCGTTGAAGGTGTTGGCGAGTTCAGCAACCGGTATGTAAAGAACTATAAAGACGAAAAAGAGTATGTAGATGTGAATGTAGACATCTGCGTAAAGCTGAAAAAAGAGAACCGCGCCTTCAAGATCGAGAAATATGAGCATAATTATCCCCACTGCTGGCGCACCGATAAACCCGTATTGTACTATCCGTTAGATGCCTGGTTCATAAAGACCACCGCCCTGAAAGACAGGCTGGTGGCCCTGAACAAGACCATCAACTGGAAGCCGAAATCGACCGGTGAAGGCCGCTTTGGTAACTGGCTCGAAAATATGGTTGACTGGAACCTGAGCCGCAGCCGCTTCT
>CBIHPC010000049.1:0-28072 GCA_966211305.1 uncultured Niastella sp. | reverse complement strand
ATGCCATACATGGTGTGGTTATCATTGGGGCCATCATTGTTATGGGCAAGGCCGAACAGCATAATTATGTAGCGCTCATCCTCGGTTTTCTGGCGGTAGTATTAGGTACATTGAATGTGGTGGGCGGTTTTGTGGTTACCGACCGCATGTTGGAAATGTTTAAGGGAAAAAAGAAAAATCTCAAATCCCAAGACCCAAGATCCAGATAAAAAATACCAAATACCAAAACCCAATTAAAAAATACAAAATTCAAATTCCAGGTTCCAAATAAAGAATCCAAAATCCAAATCCTTGTAAAAATTAAATTTAAAAGGTTCTGGTCCGGTAAATTCAAAAATAAAAATTCGGATTTATGGAACAGATAAACGACAAAAAGCCATATGATCTTGAGGAAAGAACGGCATGGTATGCAGAGCGTGTAAGGAACTTTTGTTTAAAACTACCCAAAATGTGGTTAAAGGTGAATATATACCACAATTATTGCGCTCAGGTAGTTCGCCCGGTGCAAATTATTGGGTATTTAATTTTTGGGTGCTTGCGATTTGAGCTTTGGTATTTATTCTTTGGTTCTTGTAAATTGAGATTTGTGATTTAATTATAAACTATGGAATTAAGTATACTAACCCTCTGCTACCTTGTAGGTTCGGTTACGTTCATTATAGGATTGAAGATGTTGTCGAACCCGTCAACCGCCCGCAACGGTAACCTGCTGGCGGCTGCCGGTATGGGCATTGCCATTATAGGAACCATCTTCCTGTATGAAGAAGATGGCAAAAAACTGGGCAACTATCCCTGGATCTTCGGGGGCATTCTCATTGGTGGCGTAATAGGAACGCTGGCCGCAAAGAGAGTAAAAATGACGGCCATGCCCGAAATGGTGAGTATGTTCAATGGGATGGGTGGCGCCTGTGCGGCCCTTATTTCGGCCGTTGAGTTCGATCACCTATACAAAAATTATAAAGGCGATGAATTGTTTGGGCTGTCTGAATATGTAGCGGCTGGTCATTACCTTACTATCATTGCAGGCGCTATTATTGGTAGCGTATCCTTTGCCGGTAGTATGATCGCCTGGGGGAAATTGAGCGGTAAAATTAAAGATATGTCGTTCCGCGGCCAGCATATCGTAAATCTGCTCATGCTGGCGCTTGTATTGGTTGCGGCGGTAATGTCGTATCAATATCAAACGACCTATGCACATCTTCTTTTTTATGCAACCGTGGCTTTATCACTTGTATACGGGATCATGTTTGTAATGCCTATCGGCGGGGCCGATATGCCGGTGGTCATTTCGTTACTGAACTCGTTCACCGGCGTGGCGGCAGCCTGCGGCGGTTTCCTGTACAACAACAAAGTGATGTTAACGGGCGGTATCCTGGTTGGTGCTGCCGGTACCCTGTTAACCATTCTTATGTGTAAGGCCATGAACCGTTCGCTGAAGAATGTATTGATCGGTTCGTTTGGCGGCGGCGCCGCTGCCAGCAGTGCTAAAAAAGACCAGGGCGCTTATAAAGAAATTACCCTGAGCGATACTGCGGTTGTCATGAGCTATGCCAATAAAGTAATGATCGTTCCCGGGTATGGCCTCGCGGTTGCGCAGGCGCAACATGCCTGTCACGAACTGGAGAAATTACTCGAAAGCAAAGGCGTTGAAGTGAAATATGCCATTCACCCTGTGGCGGGGCGTATGCCCGGCCATATGAACGTTTTGCTGGCCGAAGCCGATGTGAGCTATGACAAGCTGCTCGAAATGGAACACGCGAATGACGAGTTCCCAACAACCGATGTGGTACTGATCCTCGGAGCGAACGACGTAGTGAACCCGGCTGCCAAAACAGATCCTTCTTCTCCCATATACGGTATGCCCATTCTCGATGTGGAGCTGGCAAAAAATGTGATCGTGAACAAACGCAGTATGAAACCGGGTTATGCCGGTATAGAGAACGACCTTTTCTTCCAACCCAAAACTTCCATGCTTTTCGGCGACGCCAAAAAAGTGTTGCAGGACCTGATAGGGGAGATCAAGAATTTATAATATGGTAAGCCGAACCGCTGTTTTCGCCAAACCCTGGGATACGCCATTCCGGTTTATGCTGGTAACGATGATCGTATGCCTTCTTGAGTCGTTGCTTGCCCTTTGGTTCAATATGAAGAACTACGGCATTTCGACCGCTGATTTTTTAATGTTGTTTTTATGGCCATCGGTTCTTCTGGTTGAAGTAATATTCTATCGGGTGGTTCGAAGAAGAATAAAAGAACGAAAATTTGTTTGGGCGCACCTTATCCTTTCCCTGTTTTCCTTTGCGGTATTGCCATTACTTTATATTGGCGCATTGTTTTTTTCTTACCTGGTAATTCCCTCAAGCCCGGTATTGAAAAGCCTGTTTCGGGTTCAGATGTATAGTTACTGGGCGGGTGTTATAATTGGTCATATCTTTTTTGTCATAGTTATAGTTCAATGCTTTTCTGCCCAAAAACCGCAGCAGCCAAACGACGATAACGACCTGTTGAGCGAAATTGCTATGTAAAAAACACTAAATGCACCCCATCTTCCGTTATAAGCATTGCATAACAGGGGATTTGCCGGGTTTGTGTATTATTCTGTTTGTAAATAATTGGGTACCATAGTGTTGTGGGTGCAGTAAATCTCCGGTAGTTTAGCCGAAAATAATTGACAATCGTACTATATGATCACAAAAAGTGCCTGTTTCGTAGCCGCTATCCTTGTAATTTCCTGCCATCTCAGTAAAGCGCAGGACGGAGGAAATACATTCTCTAAAGTTGATGATTCCGCCGTAGCGAAGCCAAAGAGCAATCTTACCTACGAGTATCAATACCTGAACGACGATCATACCGAGGGCATCGAGAAATCATTCCTGTTCGGCAAGCTGAAAACCGAGATCCATTTTAAAGAAAAAGGCAAGTTCCAGGCTGCCAAATCATACGACACAAAAACCGGCCGCTTAATAAAAACCGATACCATTGTAAATTTTAATAAGCTGGTGGGTACAACCACTACCTATTATGCCAATGGTAAACCCAAGGAAATGGAGCATCGCGATACAAGCGGCGTTGTTGACCGGTACAGCGCTTATTACCAGGGCGGAAATAAACGAATTGTGATTCATTACAAAAACGGTAAAAGGAACGGTTTGCTGACGGAATATAACCCTAATGGCACACTGAAAGAAACCGGTACATATGTGAACGATAAACGCGAGGGCGTTTTCAGGTTCTACGATGTGCGCGGCCATCTGATCACAACAAGAAAATTCAGGGCCGACAAAGTTGTAAAATAGTCACTGTAACGAAAATGATCCATAGCTAAAGTCCCGCCCCGTGGCGGGACTTTGCGTTAATGTAATTCTAATGACCTGCCTGGCTTCGCCAGAACTTCATTAAAGCATTATTTCATAGTTTTGCAGGGTGCAGCTCCCCCAACAATTACTTGACTCCTTAGCCGGCGTCGCAGGCTTCGATAAAGAAGCGTTCGTGCAAATACATGAAAGCGGCCGGCAGGTTACGTCGGTTCGGGTTAATCCGGGCAAAGTTCCAATGGTGAATGATGAATGGTCAATGATCAATGGCATTCCCCCGGCGTTTCAGCAGCACTTCTCCATTACATCCTCAGCACAGATACCCTGGTGCACTTACGGCCTTTATTTACCGGAGCGGCCGGCATTTATTTTCGACCCGTTGATCCATGCAGGTGCGTATTATGTACAGGAGGCATCGAGTATGTTCCTTGAACAGGCGCTTATACAAACAACAGATACGAGCCAGCCATTGCGGGTGCTCGATCTCTGTGCTGCGCCCGGTGGTAAATCAACCCTGCTGCAATCACTTATCAGCGCCGATAGTTTACTGGTGAGCAATGAAGTGATAAAGTCAAGGGCCGCCATACTGGAAGAGAATTCGATAAAATGGGGTGGGGCCAATGTCGTTATCACCAATGCAGATCCGGCGGCATTTGCAAAGCTGGAAAACTTTTTCGATGTGATCGTTATCGATGCGCCGTGCTCGGGTTCGGGTTTGTTCAGGCGCGAACCGGAAGCCATTGCCGAGTGGAGCGAACACAATGTACAACTGTGCTATCAGCGCCAGCAACGCATTCTGGCCGATGTGTTCCCCGCCCTAAAAGAGGGTGGCGTGCTTATTTATTCTACCTGTTCCTATTCGAAAGAAGAGGATGAAAATATGGGCGACTGGCTAAAGGATGCGTTTACTGTTCACAGTTTGCCTTTAAAGACGGAAGCTGAATGGGGCATTATTGAAACGCAGTCAGACAAACATAAAACATATGGCTATCGCTTCTTCCCCGATAAAGTAAAAGGCGAGGGCTTTTTTATCAGTTGTTTTCGCAAACAGGAAGGAACCGGTAATACAGTTCGTATGCCTAAGCGACCGGCACTGCAAAAAGCATCGAAGAACGAAACGGCTATCATACAACCCTGGCTGCAAACCGATAGCGGCATGCAGTTGTGGAAACAAAAGGAAGACCTGTTTGCCTTTCCGCAGCAACTGGAAAAAGAATTGCTCACCATTGTAGATAATGTATATGTACGCCGGGCCGGCACTACCATTGGTAAAATTGCCGGTAACGACCTGGTGCCCGATCACGCCCTTGCGGTGAGCACGCTGGTAAACGGTTCAATTGTTGCAGTAACGTTAAAAAAGGAAGAAGCCATACAATATTTGCGAAGGGACGAGGTTTCCATTACAACCGGTCAAAAAGGCTGGACTTTGGTTCAGTTCGGACACTACAACCTTGGCTGGATAAAGGTTTTACAGAACAGGATAAATAATTACTATCCCCAGGGATGGCGCATCCTGAAAAGAGCGCCCGATATCCGTGAACACCAGTAACTGCCCGCGGAGCGATAGTTATCCCCGTTGGCGCTAATTAAAATATATATTGCATCTTTGCAACCGAATACGAAATGCATAACCTATGCTGAAGTTCAAAGGAGTTTTAATCATCGCGTTTCTATTGCTAACTCAGTTTGTGTGGTCACAATCTGATATGACAGTGCAGGGTACTTCTCCTGACCTTTACCTGTTGCATACGGTTCAACCCAAAGAAACATGGTATGCTATAGGCCGTATTTACAACACGCCGGCAAAAGAGATCGCCGCCCTCAGCGGTGCCACCATGGATAAGCTGAACATTGGTCAGGAATTGAAAGTGCCGTTATCAGCCAATAACTTTACACAGGATGGAAAAAAGGGCACAGATGAGGTTTTCGTTCCCGTTTATCATATTGTAGGGGAAAAAGAATGGATGTACCGCATTAGCCAGAATCATAATAAGATCCCTGTTGAAACGCTTGAAAAATGGAACGGTATTACCAATGATCAGCTGATGGCCGGCATGAAGCTGATAGTTGGTTATCTGAAGGTAAAAACTACACAGTCGCCGCTGGCTGCCACCGGGGTAAAGAAAATAATAACGCCGGTTGCCGCAACGGGGGGCACCGCTACAAAACCTGCCACCGATCAGCCTGTTGTAAAAACAGAGAAACCGGCAGAAACCAAACCAACGGAAACAAAAGCGGTTGAGGCTAAAAAGGAAGAACTGAAGAAAGAGGAACCGCAGAAAGAAGAAAATAAAATGGGCACACCGCCACCCGCTTCAGAAACGGCAAAACCCACCACGCCGGTTGGAAATGAAGGCAGTTATACCGGTTATAAAGGCGGTTATTTCCGTTCGGGTTACAATGGCAACGGTAAATCAACAGCGGGTAATGCCGGCATTTTCAGAAGCACCAGTGGCTGGAAAGACGGTAAATATTATGCCCTCATGAATAATGTACCGGTGGGTACTATTGTAAAGATCACCTATAGTTCTACCAATAAAACGATTTTTGCCAAAGTACTGGGACAATTGCCCGATATGCGCGAAAGCGTTGGCCTTACTGTTCGCCTCAGCGATGCAGCAGCGGCTGAGTTGGGTGCTGAAATGGGCAAGTTCTATGTAGATGTGACTTATTAACCCCCGCTCTAAAGGGGAAGAACAACTTATAGTAAGGCGCATACGCGCCCATAACAAAGGGCATTACGCATTGCGGGATGCCCTTTGTTATTTTTGCAGCTGCTTTTAATCAGCGACTAAGAAGTTCGCGAGTCAAAACCCCCTTTTAGGGGGTTGGGGGTTTAAAACCTCTCAAAAACTCCTCCACCGTCATTTTCTTTTTTCCCTCCAGTTGCAGTTCGGTGATTTGAATATATCCATCGGCGCCGGCAAATTTCAGATAGGTTTTATTATCCGTTTCAATGCTGCCGGGATTTTTGGGTGATGGATTGTTTTCTTTTTTTGCCTTGTAGATCTTCAGGTTTTTGTCATTCAAAGTTGTGAATGCAGCCGGGTAGGGCGATAAACCTCTTATGAGATTGTATATCGCTGCAATGGGTTGGTTCCAGTTGATCTTACAGGTTTCTGTAAATATTTTAGGAGCATGTTTAAGATGAAGTGTTTCATTGGAAGTCGGTGGAACTGTTTCCGGTACCTGGCGCCCGGTAACCGGTGCCTGGGCCAATGATTGCTGAGGGATCTCCTGTAATGATCCGTTTGTTAAGCCGGCAACGGTTTTAACCAGGAGCTTTGCGCCGATCTCTTTCATTCTGTCGTGTACTTCGCCGGCGGTTTCGTCATCGCCTATGGGAAAACTTTCCTGTAGCAGAATATTGCCGGTATCAATTTCATGCTGCAGTTTAAAAGTGGTTACACCGGTTTCTTTTTCGCCATTGATAACAGCCCAGTTAATGGGTGCTGCGCCGCGGTATTGCGGTAGCAGCGAGCCATGTAAGTTAATAGTACCCATGGGCGGCATATTCCATACCACCTCGGGCAACATACGAAAAGCCACCACTATCTGCAGGTCGGCCTGTAAACCTTTTAATGTTTCCAGGAATGCCGGGTCTTTCAGCTTTACAGGTTGAAGCACCGGTAATTGATGCTCAACGGCATATTTCTTTACGGCGCTTTCTGTAAGCTTCATACCCCGGCCGGCAGGTTTATCGGGCGCGGTGATCACCGAAATGATATTACAACCTGCCTGTACCAGCGCATCGAGCGAGGCAACTGCAAACTCAGGCGTTCCCATAAAAATGATACGAGGCTTGTTGTTAATGATGTTTGTCATGTATAGGACTTATCCTTTAATATGTGGTATTTGAGATTTTATTTCAGGTGCTTTCCAAAGGTGTTCGGGCGGCTCGAAATTGGGGTTTTTATCTGGTTCTTGTGGTTTGATTTTTGTGATTTTTCGCCAAATTTCATCAAAAAACTTTTATTGGCTGCCCAAAATTATTCCTGTTACTTTGCAGCCAGGGAATAGGGCTTTTTTATCTGCTCGCTTTTGTTCACTTTTCTGGGCTTTTTGAATGCGGCGATGTGGGACGGGAGAGTTGATTTTCCTGACATTTTAAACACTAATAAAGATAGTATGCAACAAGTAAAAAGCGGCGATACCGTAAAGGTACACTATCATGGCCGTTTAACAGATGGAACAACTTTCGACTCATCAACTGGTCGCGAGCCGCTACAATTTGAAGTGGGAAGCGGAATGGTAATTCCCGGGTTTGATAATGGTGTTATGGGTATGGTAGTGGGCGACAAAAAAACCATCCAGATTCCGGTTGCTGAAGCGTATGGTCCCAAAAATCCCGATATGATCGTTGCATTCCCTGCCACCGAATTCCCTGAAGATATGGAGCTGGAAGTTGGGATGCGTTTAAATATGACCAATTCTGAAGGACACGTAATTCCGGTAGTAGTAACCGAAATTGGTGAAGAAAATGTAATGCTCGATGCCAACCATCCTCTGGCTGGTGAAGACCTGGTGTTCGATATCGAACTGGTTGAGATCGGCGCAGCTCCTTCGCGCATCATTATGCCGTAAATAATTGAAGTAGGAAATAAGAAATAGGAAGTAAAAAAAAATTGATTTTTTACTTCCTATTTCGTTTATACGACCTTACACTTCATACCCTATACCGCTTGCGTTTGTATTCCCTCGTCAACTTCCTCCTGTATTTGTATTCCCTTGTTCACCCGTCAACTAGTCAACTCGTCAACTCGTTACCTCCTTATAGTAGTTTTCCTATCTTGACCTGCCCGTTTTTTTTATCTATTTTGGCGCCATAATTTATACCCTATGATACAAACCACGAAACGCATCGTTACGTGCACGCTATTACTCTGTTTATCTGGTATTATTTACGCGCAGGACCAAACCACTACTTCCACAGCCGGTCAACCGTTACCCGAATCCGATACGGCAATTGCAGCCCGCAATGCCCTGCGGTTTGCCGATAGTTTGGTAAAAGCCGACTTTTTCACCGATTGGAACACATACATGAACCTGTCCTGCACCAGCGCTTTTAAATTCTATGGCGGTAAAGAAGGCTTTAAAGAGAATGTGATCACCATCCATTACCGCGATGAGCCCAAAACCGAAGAAAAGATGCCCAGAACCAAATTGTTGCATTTGATGAACGACAACAGCGACCTATGGCAGTGTGTTGTTGAAAAAGTACGCGAAAAATGGGACGAGTCACGTGGAAAGGTAAAAGTGTATACCTACCTGGTAGGGGAGTCGAACGACAATGGCCTTAACTGGAAGTTTATTGATGCCAGTCACAACTCCCTGCCCAATATCATTTACATTCTGCCCTCCGTTTTCACCACTATGGAAATTCCCGAAGGGAAAACTGTGTATGAAGACGAAGTAGCGGCACAGCAGGCAGCAGAGGAAGCTGTTAAAGCGAACCAGGCAACACAGGCGAAGAAAAAGGCGCCGGTTAAAAAGGCCATTAAATAGTTTCGCAGATCTCAGTATAGTTTTTCAGAAAAGTGAAGGGTGAGTTTCCCGTTAAGAGAAGCTCACCCTTTCTTATTTATTTTAATTGTTATGCTTTCTTTTTCCCGTATAACCAGCCCAGCCAGATGCCCACGAGGCCCCAGCCCACAATGCTGTCATAGAAATAAGCCATCAGGTCGAATCCCTGGTACCAGATATGATTGGTGTAGGGCACATTGAAAAAAACGATCATGCCTACGAACAGGGCCGAAATAAGTATGGCTATAAAGTTCAGCGAATTCATGCGGCTGATGAGCGCGCAGAAAAATCCAACGATCAGCATGTCGACAATGAGGCCGCGGATCATGTTTGAACCCATGCTCATTTTCCATGACTGATGGTATTGTATCAATGCCCAGGGTTTTCCTTCCATCGATTTCATAAGCGCTTCGTGTTGTTCACGGCTTGCGTCGTGGGGAAGCCCGGGTAGGTGATATTGTCCTTCCTTATCGAGCTGCGTGCTTAAAAAGTTCATGATTGCGTCCTGCTTATCCGTGTACTGGTAAGCGTTGCCGTGAAGGTTCAGTACAGTCCAGGAAAGAAACTGCCAAAGGAAGAGAAGAATACCGCCTACGAGGGCGCCAATAAGTAACTTTTTCATAATAGCCAGCTTTAGTTTGTAAAAAGGTAGAAAGAATAATCCGATTTTACAAATATGTTATTGGCTGTCCTTTACCATTTTGCGGCAACGTTCTTTTCATATACGATGTATAGAAGCAACAGGGAAAGTGCAAACAAACAGGTTGTAATGAACGAACCTTCCAGGCCGAACCCGCCGCCGGTAAGCCACCAGGGCCCCTTTAAGGCCGGCTGCAATATACCCTTTAACGGTAAACCGCTTACTGTGAAACCTAACACGGGTCCCTGTATGAAGTTCCAGCCAAAATGAAAAAGTACCGCGAACCAGATATTGCGGGTATAGATGAAGTTGATGCCAAGCAGCATACCCGCCAGCAACAAATTGGCAAGGGCAACAGATGAAATGCCTGGGTTACTGCCATGAGCCAGTGCAAACATACCGGCCGAAACCGCGAGTGCAGCCCATTTGTTCATCGATTCCATCAGGTTGTTGAGGATGTAACCCCTGAAAACTATTTCTTCGGTAAGCGCTATCAATACCATCAGCAGCAATCCTGATAAAAGATCCTGGCTTATGAAGTGCGCATCGATCCATTCAAGATTTCCGGTTGCAAATAACAGCAGGCTGGCGGCGCCCGGTAATGCGGCGCCCAAACAAAAACCGATCGATGCGTCGGCCTCAAAAGAAGCCCATTGCAGTCCGAGGCTTTTTGCCGGTTTACGATCGATGACGCGGCGGAATGTCACCGTTAGGGCTACGGCCACTACGGCATTTATCAGCAATGAGGTAATAGCTATATTTCGCAGTTGTTCATTTGATACGGTGTTTTTCGAGGCAAATGGCGATACGCCCATTATAGAGCCGGTGATGAGGGATACCAGTACGGAACAGGCAATAAAAGCGAACAAGAGCAGTATTGCGCGCGCCCAGCCTTGTTTTATTACGGGAGAAAACCTGTAGGAGCTCATGAGGGAATTAAGTTGATCGATATTTGAGTTATATTGCCAAAAATACAGCTTACATGTTTACTAAATATAGTTTTACTGTAAAGGAAAGGTTTTTGCGCTACGTGCAAATTGATACGCAAAGTGATCCGCAATCAACCAGCGTTCCGTCTACCGAAAAGCAAAAAGACCTTAGCCGCGTATTGGTGCAGGAATTGAAGAGTATGGGCATTGCCGATGCACATCTCGATGATCATGGTTATGTATATGCTACCATTCCGGCCAATACAACAAAAGAAGTGCCTGTAATTTGTTATTGCTCGCATGTTGATACCGCACCCGATTGCACCGGGGCCGGGGTAAAACCACTGGTGCATACCAACTATAATGGCGGTAATATCGTATTACCCGATGATCCCACGCAGGTTATTTCACCCGACGATCATCCGTACCTGCTGAAAAAGAAAGGTGAGGATATCATCACGGCATCGGGCACCACTTTGTTGGGTGCTGATGACAAGGCGGGTGTTGCCGTGATCATGGATATGGCGCATTTTTTTATGACGAATCCCGGTGTAAAACATGGCGCTATCAAAATACTGTTCACACCCGATGAAGAGATCGGGCGCGGGGTGGATAAAGCCGATCTGAAAAAGCTGGGCGCGCAGTTTGCCTATACGCTCGATGCCGGTGAACGCGGTGCATATGAAGATGAAACATTTTCAGCCGATGGCGTTACCATTACCTTTCATGGAGTAAGCGCGCATCCCGGTTATGCAAAAGATAAACTGGTGAATGCGATGAAAGTGGCCGGCGCATTTCTGGAAGCATTGCCAAATGATACATTGTCGCCCGAAACCACCGAAAAGCGAAATGGTTTTGTTCACCCGGTGCGTATAAATGGTATTGCCGAAAAGGTTACGCTCGAGTTCATCATTCGCGATTTTATCACAGCAAAGCTGGCTGAATATGAAAACCTGTTAAAGGAAAAGCTGGCGCAGGTTTTACGACGTTTTCCCGGGGCGAAGGCCGATTTTGAAGTGCGTGAACAATATCGCAATATGAAAGAGGTGCTCGATAAATTTCCGCATGTTTCGGCATATGCAAAGGAGGCGATAGCCCGTGCGGGCGTGCCGTTGATTGAAATGAGCGCGCGTGGCGGTACCGATGGGTCGCGATTGTCGTTTATGGGTTTGCCCTGTCCGAACCTCTTTACAGGTGAAATGGCCTTTCATGGCAAACATGAATATGTGAGCGTGCAGGATATGCAAAAAAGCGTGGAAACGATCGTGCACCTGGCTTGTATCTGGGAAGAAAAGGCGTAACGCATGAGGCCCTGGTGAGGTAAAGTTTCAATAGTTAAAAAGTATAACCAGAAGGGAGATAGGAAAAGTTTTTAGTTACAGTTACAAGTTACAGGTTGCAGGGGTTTATATTCAGGGCTCGCTATAATTGGGGGTACCTGTTGCCTGATACCGGGGAATACAATTACAGGTTCAGGTTCCATAACACTCCTGTAATCAGGCAGGCCTTACAACCTGTAACATGTAACCTGCAATTTGTAAAAGCAACCTATTTTATATGAGAATCCTTTTGGTAAGTTGTCTCTTTTTGTTACATACGATACCTGTATTGTGTCAAAACCTCGTCCCCAACGGAGGTTTTGAAGATGAGAATATCTGCACTGAATATATAAAGAATTGTGCCCCTGAAGGCTGGATAGCGACATCTCTTCATGCCAATTATTATTTCGATGCTACATTGCTGAAGAATGCAGTGAAAGCGCATAGCGGCACTCATTATGTTGGCGTAACCGCGGGCCACCTCGGGATGCGGGGCATCCGCAATTTCATTCGTGCCCGCCTTTTATGCGGGTTGCGAAACGGCAGTCAGTACAAACTGGAAATGTTCCTGCATTCGAAAAATCCCATCCTCGACAGTGTAGGTGTTTATTTTTCGGATCAGGACTATCTGTGCGAGAAAAGATATTTCAAATTGATTGAACCCCAGTTGTGGTCGGGCAATGGCCGGGGTAATACCAGCGAAGACAGCCGCAACTGGAAAAAAGTAGAACTGATCTATACCGCAAACGGAACAGAAGGATTTATAACCATCGGTTGTTATAAACGGGTTGATTATAAAAACATGGTGCAGGATTTCAGGGGTGAGTATAATGTTTACATCGATGATGTTTCGCTTACGCCGGTAGACTCAACGGAGCAATTATGTTTTCAGGCCGATAGTGTAAAAAATGAAATTTATGCAGAGAACGAACGACATACCATTCTCGACCGGAAAATATACCGGTACCGCCGCATCCCGCCGCCGGTAATTCCGCTGCCGCCAACAGTCACAAAAAAATTTAAGATCAGGCACATCGATACGCTGATCATCCCCGATATATTTTTCGCTACCGCCCGGTACGAGTTAAGCCCGGCGGGCTTTAACATGCTCGACAGCTTTGCCGGTAAACTGAACACCTATTTTATTGATTCCATGATTGTGGAAGGGCATACGGATAGTATTGGCAAACTGGCCTATAACGAAACGTTATCGTTGAACCGCGCCACATCGGTAAAAGATTACCTGGCGAACAAAGTAGAAGGGCTCAATGAGAAGTCAGTAACAAGAGGTTTTGCCTACAGGCGGCCTGTGGCCAGTAATAAAACCCCGAAGGGGAGGCAGATGAACAGGCGGGTGGAGATCATTTTGTACAGGTATGATGAGTGACATCCATAAAAAAGCCACCGGATTTCATCCGATGGCCTTTCTCATCCTAAAAGTGTTACGTCTATTGTTTCAAAATTGTCTTGCTAAAGATCTCTGCTCCATTCTTAAACACTATATGGTATAAACCGTTTGTTAATCCACTCATATCTACATTTGAAATTACCGCGTTGGCCGACAAACGAATGTCCCTTATGGTTTGACCGGTTGCGCTGATGATCTGAATATGTGCGGCTACGCCTGCTTTCGGGTGTTGGATCATCACGAAGTTTTTAACCGGGTTGGGCGACACGCTAATGTTGGTTGTTAATTTTACTTTCAGGCTAATGATAAAGCTGTATTTGAAGGTGCCGTCCTGTTCAACCATTTTCAGCCTGTAGTAGTTGTTATCTGCAGCTGGTTGTGCATCGGTAAAGCTGTATGATCTTAAGTTAGCTGCTTTTACATTGCCGATTACGGAGAAGTTCTTTCCATCGGTGCTTCTCTCAACAACATAACTTACGATGCCGCTTTCTTCTTCTGTATTCCAAACCAGTTTGGTGCCGAAGGTTTCTTCGCTGGCGTTAAAGCTGGTGAGTTTTACAGGTAGGGGAGCGCCAACAGGTGAAAGGGTGGCCCATGCAGCAGCTGAGTTGTCGCCGGCGGCTACGCGGAAACCATCGTAAGCAGCATCAGGTGAATCGTTGTCATCGGTTTGCCATATGCGCATTGCATCGATCTGCGAGCCATAAACAACTTCATCGGTATTTTGCTGGTTAGCGCCGGTAGCGCCTGTTGCAATAGCTGTTGAAGGCTCAGCACCCAGCGCCGGGTTTACCCATAAATATGCATCGTCATTGCCTGCGCCCGAAACAACATCATATCTTATAACTATGAGGTAAGTGGTGTTGTATTGGAAATTGCCGCTAGTGTATTCGGGGTTTGCGGTTCCAACAGCAATACCAAACTCAATATCGGTGCTTGAACCGTTGTCCTCTCTCATATAGAACCGGCAGGGGAAAGTTCCATTAGCTGTATTTTCAAATGTTATAGCATCATCAGGACCTTCGTTTAATTGAGGTAAATTAGTTACCCGCACCAGGAAACTCATAAAAAAGGTTTTGTTACCTGAAGTGCTAACCGAAGCGGAAAAAGGTTTGCGAGGGTCGGTTCCGTCAGTAGAAGAAACCACAGCATACTGAAAACCGCTGGTATAGCCTGCGTAGGTTAATGGTGTAGTAGTAGCAATTTGTACGTCGGTTCCAGTGCCTAATTGAACCCATCCACCCTGGGTACCAAGGTCGCCATTTGTAAAACCAGAGAAATTTTCATTAATAACCAATTGAGCGTTTGCAGTAATGGCAACAGCAGTTACCATTATAAAAGAGTAGATCTTCTTCATTTCTTTTGATTTTGGGATGAATAAATTTTGGGGTGCCCAGAGGAATTGGAGGAAGTGCTTTTCTTTTACATGTTCAGAGAAAAGCTCAATTCAGAGGTCTTCAAAAGGATGGAATGAAAATAACTTTTAACTGGAGGCTTTGTATTGTACTGCTTGGAGTTTCGAAGGATTGTGGTAGATGTAAGCGCTGGGGTAAATGTATAGACTATTTTTTCCATATGCAAGGGCTCGTTAGTTTTATTGACATAAATCAAATATGTACTAGGTTGAAAACAATAGTATTACATGGCCTGAAATGGTAACGGCCGTCAGGTGTTTTCAGATAACAATAACATAATCAACCTAAAGAAAACAGCATCCGGCACGGTTTTTTGACTAATTTAGGACCATTCCATTGTCAACCTGTCTATGAAGCTAATTCGTCAATTCGTTCCCGCCTTTTCCGTGGCGTTATTAACCTGCTATCCGGGGTATTCGCAGAACCTGGTGGCCAACGGAGGTTTTGAAGAGGCCAATCTTTGTACAGAATACCATAAATATTGCGCACCGGAAGCCTGGGTGGCTACATCGGGTCAGGCCAATTACTATTTTGGCGATATGGCCATCGCATATGAAGGTTTCCATTATGTTGGATTAACTGCAGGCAGTGTGAACAAACGCGGCGTGCGTAATTTTCTCATAACGCAATTGTTGTGCGGTTTGCGCAAGGGCAAACAGTATATGCTTGAATTCCAGGTATGTGCTACCAATAAAGTACTCGATAGCATCGGCGTATATTTTTCGCCTGAAGACTATTTGTACGAGCGAAGAAATTTCAGGGAAGTGCAACCGGCTTTATGGTATGTGCGCAGCGGCGCCGCTTTATCGCAGCCCCCCAATAAATGGCAAAAGGCGCGTTTTGTGTATACTGCCACCGGTAATGAAGCTTTTCTTACTATCGGGCTTTTTAAAAGAGCCGATCATACCGGTTCGCTAAAACCCGATTTCCAGGATGAATATCTTATTTTGCTCGATAATATTTCATTGACGCCCGTTGATGTAAATGAGCGTATCTGTGCGGATGCCGAGCGCGAAAAATGGCGGATCTATAAGCAGGATGACAGGCATAGCCGGCTTGAGAAAAGGATCAACAATTATTTAAAGAACCCGCCGGTTCCGCGGCCTAAGTTAAACCTTACCCGCGTTCCCCTGGTGAAGCATGTTGACACACTCGTTATTCCCGATATCTATTTTGTTTCCGCCAGTTATGAGCTTTCAAAAAAAAGCAATGAACTGCTCGATAGTTTTGTGCGCAAACTTTCAGGTTCCATGGATTCGGTAATAGTGAACGGCCATACCGATAGCGTTGGCAGTTATGAATATAACAAGGAGTTATCGCAAAGCCGCGCTGTTGCGGTAAAACAATACCTCATGACCAAAATGCCATCGCTGGGTGTAAACTTTGTTGCAAGAGGATATGCGTACCTGCAGCCGATAGCAAGTAACAGATCGCCGTCGGGGCGGAAGAAGAACAGGAGGGTGGAGATATTTGTGTACCGGCGTGAATGAAATACAAATGCCGAATAACGAATATTGAATGTCGAAGTTAAAAACAGGGAATTTAAAAATGCCCCCCCATGCGTATTCGCTTTCGCCTTTAGGCTGTCTTCCCCTACAATCCCATTTTCTTCCTGATCGAATTAATGATCAGCACCGCATGCTCGCGGCTGTTTTCTATAAACCACACATGGGTATTCATGCCGCCGCAAACCACGCCGGCCAGGTAAATGTTGGGTAAATTCGTTTCCATGGTGCCGGGGTCGTAGGTTGGTTGAAGCACCCCATCGTCAGACAAATGAATGCCTACCTGTTGCAGAAAGTCACAATGCGGTTGATAGCCGGTCATGGCAATCACATAATCATTCGCAATAGTGACCAACCCATCGGGCGTTTGAATATCCACTTCCTTTTCGCGAATGGCCATTAACGTAGAATTGGTATAGGCTTTAATGCTGTTTTCCTTAATACGGTTTTCTATATCGGGTTTTACCCAGTATTTAACCCGTTTGCCAATGCCTTCATGCCGAATGACCATACTTACTTCGGCGCCCTTCCGCCAGGTTTCGAGCGCCGCGTCAACCGCCGAGTTATTGGCGCCTACCACCAATACCTTGTGCATGGCGTAAAAATGCGGGTCTTTATAATAGTGAACCACCTTGGGCAGGTTTTCACCGGGAATGTTCATCATTACCGGGATATCGTAAAAACCGGTAGCGATCACCACGAAGGTGGTGTGGTAGGTTTGTTTGGTAGAAACAACCTCGTACTTGCCATTGTGTGGTGTAATGCCGGTTACTTCTTCCTGCAGGTGAATGGTAAGTTTATTACTGGTGGCCACGCGCCGGTAATATTCCAGCGCTTCGGGCCGGGTTGGTTTTATGTTATTGCTCACAAACGGAATACCGCCTATCTCCAGTTTTTCAGAAGTAGAAAAAAAGGTCATATTGACAGGATAGTTATACAGCGAGTTAACCAGACAGCCTTTTTCCAGTATACAATACTGTAAACCTGCTTTTTTAGCTTCCAGGGCGCAGGCCAAACCAATAGGCCCGCCGCCAACGATTATAATGTCGAATTGATTGCTTGAGTTCATTATACCAAAGTTACTTCTTAGTTGTATAGTTCATTTATTTTTAGCATCCTGGGCCTAAAGTTTGAGTTACAGGTTTCAGTGTTAGGTTACAGGGATCCAAAACCTGTGCCGTAACCCGCCTATCGCGGGGCGGGCCATGCAACCTGTAACTTGTAACAGGTTTCTTTATTCAATTGCCAACATTCCTGTTTGCATATTTGCTTATTTTCCCGTTACTTTCATTAAAATTTAATCTTATGGAGTTCCTCACGTCCTATTGGTGGGTCATTGTTATCGTACTCATTTTGTTTGCCGGTTTAAAAACCATTAACCAGGGATTTATTGGTGTGGTTACCATGTTTGGTAAATACCGGCGTGTATTGAACCCTGGCCTGAATTTTTTAATACCCTTCCTGGAGCAGATCAGCCGTAAGGTTAGTATCCAGAACCGTTCGGTGGAAATGGAGTTCCAGGCGGTAACGGCCGATCAGGCAAACGTGTATTTCAAAAGCATGTTGCTGTATGCGGTTCAGAATTCCCAGGAAGAAACGATCAAGAAAGTAGCTTTTAAGTTCCTGAGCGAGCGCGACCTGATGCAGGCGCTTACCCGCACTATCGAGGGTACCATCCGCTCATTTGTGGCAACCAAACGCCAGGCCGAGATACTGGGTTTGCGTAAGGAAATTGTGGAATATGTAAAAGAGCAGATCGATCATTTGCTGGAAGAATGGGGGTATCACCTGCTCGACCTGCAGATCAACGATATTACGTTCGATAAACAAATTATGGACAGTATGAGCAAGGTAGTGGCCAGTAATAACCTGAAGGCTGCGGCAGAAAATGAGGGTCAGGCACTGCTGATCACCAAAACAAAAGGGGCCGAAGCGGAAGGTAATGCCATTAAAATTGCGGCTGAGGCTGAACGTACGGCGGCCCAGTTACGCGGTCAGGGTGTGGCGTTGTTCCGCGAAGAGGTTGCCCGTGGTATGAGCCAGGCTGCCGAGCAAATGAAACAGGCGAACCTCGATACGAACGTGATCCTGTTCAGTATGTGGACGGAAGCCATCAAGAACTTTGCTGAAGTGGGCAAGGGTAATATCATCTTCCTCGATGGCAGCAGTGAAAGCATGCAGCGGAACATGCAGCAAATTATGGCTATGATGCAGATGAAGGGCGATAACAATCAAAGCCGGAATTAACGATTCATTAGCTGTACAATTTTGACTATCAGGTAATTCAATTAGCAATCTTTTAAGAAATATTAAATCGTTCGAGTCGTTTTAGGCACACTATTGCCTACATTTACACCACTAAAACAATATCTGGATGAATTGGTTTTTTTTACAAGTTACCAATCCCGCTACCACTACCGCCGCCGACTCTTTGCAAAAAGCTGCCACTCCGGGCACTCAGGGCGAACATGTTATGAATGTGATGGACCTGTTGGCTAATGGCGGTCCCCTCATGATCCCGCTGGGATTGTTGTTTGTACTGGCTGTGTTTTTCTTTTTTGAACGGCTTATCGCTATTAAAAAAGCAAGCCGGATCGATCCCAACTTCATGTATATCATACGTGATAATGTGATCAGCGGCAATCTTACCGCTGCCCGGTCTATGGCCAAGAATACACAGAACCCTGTTGCCCGTATCATTGATAAGGGCTTGCAACGGGTTGGTAAAAGGATAGAGGAAATAGAGCGTAGTATGGAAAATGTAGGTAAGATAGAGGTGTATAAAATGGAGCGGAACCTGTCGGTTTTGTCGCTGGTGTATGGAATAGCGCCTATGTTCGGGTTCCTCGGTACCATCTTTGGGATGTTGCAGTTGTTCTATAATATCAATGCATCGGGTGAATTCACGCCTGCACAGATTGCCGGTGGTATTTATACCAAAATGATCACTTCGGCAGCTGGGTTGATCATTGGTTTGCTGGCCTATGTGGCTTATAACTTCCTGAATGCGCAGATCGATAAAACGGTGAACCGCATGGAAGTGGCCAGCGCCGAGTTCCTCGATATCTTACAGGAGCCAACCAGATAATAGTTTGTGGTTTGTTGTTTATGGTTTGTGGTTGTTCGCTCTTCGGGAAGCTTAATTTAATGCAACAGCCTCTGATTTCGAACACCATACCTATACCTGATATTTTAAAAGAATTAAAATGAATTTAAGAAGAAGATTAAAAGGCCACCAGGAATTGCATGCAGGAGCGTTGAACGATATCCTGTTCATCCTGTTGTTCTTCTTTCTTATAGTTTCTACGCTGGCTAATCCGAATGTGATAAAGTTATCGCAGCCAAAAGCAAAAAGCGATACCAAGGCCAAACAAACGGTGATCGTGAACATTAAACCAACCGGAGAGTACATTATTAATGGTAAACAGATCTCCATTGAGGAAATGACGGCGTTTATACAGCCCTATGTGCAGAAGGATTCAACGCAGGCAACGATCGCCATCAATGCCGATAAAACGGTGCCGCTTGAGAATGTGGTGGCCGTTATGCGCGTTGCCCGCGACCTCGGCGCCCGGTCAACCCTGCTGGTAGATACGAAAGTGAAGTGATGGCCCCTTTCCCGCCAACTGGAGGAGAAGAATAAATTTCCAAAGGCCCACAGTGATGCGTTTGTACACTGTGGGCTTTTTCTTTAATTTTCCTGCCTTAAAAACCCTTTCCCCTGCCTGATCATCGTAAGTTATTATTGATATGTGTGCTGGTGTTTACCGCACTGCTTTTTGTTGATTATTTCTTTATTCACGAATATTTACCTGAATATATACCTGAAACACCCATACACATTTCCGGGTTATACCTGATAGTGTCTTTGGGGGGTGTTTATTTTTTTGTGTTTAAGAAAATCCTTAGGGAGCATCCGCAGATAAGTATAGCTTATCTGGTAATTTTTGGTGCTTTAATTGTTTTATTCAGCGAAGTGATATTTCAGTGTTGCCGGCAGTTTACTTTTGATGAAACCTATACAAATGCTGAAAGGTTGCGATATTTTTTTACTGGCGTAGTAGGCATCTCGGTACTGGGGAGTATTCTGGCATTGATGATTGTTCTTGAATTCAAACTTAAAAACCGGTTGTTACACATTCTGATCATTGCAGTGTTTCTGATCATTCTTTACTATACCAAACCTTATATACTGGAAATATTAACAGAATGACCTGCCGAAATCCTGTTGTTGGGCCATTATCACATTAGCAAATTAGCACATTAGCCTTCACCATCCTGTCCTTCCCCTGCAAATCCTTCTTCACCTCTGCCGTAAACCCGTTCGCCTCGAACAAGGCTTTTGTTTGCGCACCAAGCTCTTCATGAATTTCAACAAAGATCATTCCGCCGGGGTGTAATTTTTCCTTTGCAAACCGGGCTATGGCGTCATAGAACAACAACGGGTCTTCATTGGGCACAAACAGCGCAAGGTGCGGTTCCCAGGCCAGCACGTTCTGCAACATGCTGCTTTGGTTATTGTGCGGAATATAGGGCGGGTTGCTTACAATGATATCAACGGCCGGCAGAGCAGGCCAACTGGAAGCATCTAAAAAATCAGCCTGTACAAACTGAACCGGCGTTTGCAGGGTGGCAGCATTTTTTGCGGCTACCGCCAGCGCCTGTTCGCTTACATCGCAGGCATAGATTGTTGTTTGTGGAAGTTTTTTCTTAAGAGAAATCGGGATGCAACCGCTGCCTGTGCCAATGTCGAGCATGCTGACGTAGGAAGTAGGAGGTACGATGTATGAAGTGTCCTCATTTTTAGGCTCTCCGATTGCTGGCTTGTCCGCCGAAGCCCTGGCAAAGGCGGAGCCTGTATTTCCTACTTCGTATTTCTTACTTCTTACTTCTTCAAGTATCCATTCCACCAACTCCTCCGTCTCAGGCCTGGGAATTAACACGCTCTCGTCTACATAGAACGCCATCCCGCTGAACCAGGCTTCATGCAAAACATATTGCACGGGTTTATGCGTAAGCAGCTCCCGGGTGTATTGTTGCAACTGCTCAACCCGGTCGGGCGACAAAACCGACTGTTTGTGCATAATGCGATCGATCTTCCGCATGCCGGTAACATGCTCCATAACCCAGTCCGCTATATTTGCGGCTTCGCGGTTATCGTACAATTCCTGCAGGGATGTGGTCAGCAGCTGTTGCGCCTCATATAAGGTCATAGCGGCAAAGATGGCGGATTTTGGACTATATTTGCGGCTTTATTTCCATCGACCCACCATTGAATATTCACGAACCATATATGCAGCGCTGTATCCAGCTGGCCAGCTCGGCTGCCGGGTACGTAGCGCCCAATCCCATGGTGGGGGCCGTGCTGGTACATGAAAACCGCATAATAGGCGAGGGCTATCACCAGCAGTATGGCGGACCGCATGCCGAAGTGCATTGCATTAATTCTGTAAAAGCCGCCGACAGGCACCTGGTACCGCAGTCAACGATGTATGTGTCGCTGGAGCCCTGTGCGCATTTTGGTAAAACGCCGCCCTGTGCCGACCTGATCATTGAAAAAAAGATCCCGCATGTGGTCGTCGGCTGCCGCGATCCCTTTAAACAGGTTGATGGCAAAGGTGTTGAAAAACTGCAGGCTGCCGGTGTGCAGGTCACAATGAATGTGCTGGAGCAGGATTGTAAAAACCTGAATAAGCGGTTTATTACTTTTCATGCAGCACATCGTCCGTATATAATTTTAAAATGGGCACAAACGGCCAATGGAAAAATTGCCGGTGCAACCGGTGGGGAGCGATTGCTGATCAGCAATGAATACTCCAACCGCCTGGTGCATAAATGGCGCAGTGAAGAAGCGGCAATTCTCGTAGGCGCCAATACGGCGTTGTTCGATGATCCTGCTTTGACCACCCGTTTGTGGAAAGGCGCCAACCCCGTGCGGCTGGTGGCAGATATGAACCTGCGGCTGCCATCGTCGTTGCAGCTGTTCAACAAACAGGTAAGGACCATCGTTTTCAACAGCCAGAAGCACGAAGAACAGGACAACCTGTTGTATTACCAGGTTACGCAGGATGTGAACCTGGTGCATCAGATCGTACATGCTTTATATCAGTTAAAAATTCAGAGTGTGCTGGTGGAAGGCGGCGCGCAGTTATTGCAGTCGTTCATCGATGAAGGCCTGTGGAATGAAATACGGGTGATCACCAATAACGAAAAGGTAGTTCAGCACGGTTTATCCGCACCGCGTATGCACACCGGCCGTTTGCATAAACAGGAACAGTTGTTTTCAGATACCCTCCAATATTTCGTGAACCCGCAAACCCTGGTACTTTGAGTAGTTTATTCTTTCTCATTGCCAGTATTATACTTACTGCCTGGCTTACCATTGCATTCAAGCTCATTGCCCGTTTAGGCATCAATAACCTGCAGGCTATTGTGTTTAATTATGTGGTTTGTGTAATAACGGGAAGTATTGTGAACGGCAGCTTTCCGGTAAACAGTTCGCTGGCGCGGGAGCCCTGGCTGCCCTGGGCGCTGGTGATGGGCTGTGGATTTATTTCCCTGTTCAACCTGGCCGCCTATACGGTGCAAAAGATCGGCGTGGCGGCGGCTACGGTAGCCTATAAGCTATCACTGGTGATCCCATTTGTATTTTCAATATACCTGTATAATGAAAAGGGAACAGCTTTAAAGATCGCCGGAGTGGCGCTGGCATTGCTGGCGGTATGGTTCACCACCAGGCCGGCGGTCAATGATAAAAAAGGTAAAAAGGTATTATGGTTCGTATGGGCTATGCCTTTGCTGTTATTCGTTGGCAGCGGCCTGCTCGACACCATGATAAAATTTGTTGAACAGGCATTTATAAATGCCGGTAACCAGGATGCGTACCTGATCACCGCTTTTTGTGTGGCCGCCTCAGCAGGCCTGATCGTTCTGTTATTCCTGTTTGTAACGGGTAAACAGCCATTCTCAGGCAAAGCCGTGCTGGCAGGTATTGGTATTGGCATACCGAATTACTTTTCTATCTGGTGTTTGCTGGGCGCTTTGAAAGGGTATGCAAACAATAGTTCCGCTATCATTCCCATCAATAACATGGGAATTGTATTGTTCACGGCTATGGTTGCGTGGTTAATTTTTAAAGAAAAGCTCTCGGCTACCAATTGGCTGGGTATTGCACTGTCGCTGGGCGCTATTGCATTGATCGCTTATGGATAAGTTACCCGCCATTAATCAATTACATTCAATTATGAGTGACCCCGAATTTTTTTATACGATCGACCGCACCGTAACCGCAGAATTTAAAGACCGTGGCAGTAAGTTCATTGCCTATACGTATCCCATTCAATCGGTTGATGAATTCAAAAAAAGCATCGAAGCCATCAAAAAAGAACATCCCAAAGCCACGCACCATTGTTTTGCGTATCGTATAGGGCTCGATAATAATACATACCGGGTAAGCGACGATGGTGAACCATCGGGCACTGCCGGTAAGCCCATACTGGGGCAAATAGACAGTAAAAAGCTCACCAACATCCTGGTAGTGGTCGTGCGCTATTTTGGCGGTACGCTGTTAGGGGTTCCGGGCCTCATCAATGCTTACAAATCAGCCGCTTCGCTTGCCCTGCAGATAACGCCCATCATTCCGAAACCCATCGAGGTGGTATATACGCTTCAGTTCGATTATACCCAAATGAACGAGGTAATGACGCAGGTAAAGCAACTCAACTGCCAGGTGCTGGAAAAAGATATGAACCTTTTCTGCCGCCTGGTGATCGGAATACCAAAGGGAAGGCTGGAGGAGGCGATATATAAATTCAGAGAGATCAGAAATGTAGAAATATCGAAAAGTAATTTGTAGTATCTTTCGCTACAGAGGTCTGATAGCGTATGAATCGGTTTATTAAAATAATCCTGTCCCTTTTTGTACTCGCAGGCTGTAACCCGGGTAACAGCCCGTGGGGCAAAAACAAATCGAAAGATACTTTATCGGTGCATTCCGTTCCTTATGAAAAGTTACTGGATAAGGCAATGGACAGCGCCGAGCAAATATCTTTTTTAAAGGATTATTGTATCAGGAACCTCGATAGCCATAGACGGGAAGACCATTTCAGTACCCTGGCCGTTTTCGATGGCGATACCCACCGCATACAATTCTACAAGGGAAATATCTGCACCGATAAAAAACAACATGCTGTTGTTGGTTTTGAGAACAAGAACCTCTTCTTCTTTTTTGTGAAAGAAAATAACTGGAAGCTGCGCCAGGTAATGAATGGTTTCGGCGTTATAAAAGACAGTGCCATCCAGTTCTGCGATGTGAATTTCGATGGCTTTAATGATCTGTTCATCATCTGGAACTATTCTGCAGGTACCTGTAACTGTTCGGGGCCCGGCTGCCGGGATGTTTACATTTACAATAGCGAAGCCGATAACTTCGACCATATGCCCCAGATACGATCGTTCTACGATTTCGGTATTTCGGCTGAGGAAAGATCTGTTTACCTCGGCGAGCATTGCACCGGTTTTTATGGAAAGTATATGTGGCAGAACGGGCAATTACAGATCCAGGAGGAATACGCTTCGAACCAATGGAATGAAAAGGATTCTACCCGCTGGCACCTCGAGCATTTTATTTATTGCGATGGCGAACGCATGCCGGCCTACACCATTCCCAATTTGCCTTTACCTGAAAAATGGCAGAAAGCTTTTGGTTGGTGAGTTTTTAAGTTCAGAAGTTCTTGAGTTCGTTAGTTCTTGAGTTCATTAATTTTAAAGACTCACTATTAACCGCGAGTTTGAATAACTAAGCGCTAAACCGCTCACTCACAACCAGATCTTTACTCCCTTGCGCGTATTTATAAAACCCTTCTCCGGTCTTCACACCGAGGTAACCCGCGGTAACCATGTTTGTAAGTAACGGGCACGGCGCATACTTGGGATTTCCGAACCCTTCGTGCAATACGTTCAGGATCGAATGGCAGGTATCGAGCCCGATAAAGTCGGCCAGTTGCAATGGTCCCATAGGGTGGGCCATTCCCAGCTTCATGATGGTATCTATATCATTCACGCCGGCTATGCCTTCGTACAAACTGTAAATGGCCTCATTGATCATCGGCATCAGAATGCGGTTGGCAATGAAGCCGGGATAATCGTTCACCACACAAGGCACTTTACCCAGTTGTTTGCTTAGGGCAACAATAGTGTCGGTCACCGTTTGCGAAGTGGCATAACCGTTAATGATCTCCACCAGTTTCATAACCGGTACGGGATTCATGAAATGCATCCCGATCACCTGGCTGGCGCGTTTGGTAACGGCGGCGATACGTGTAATGGAAATGGAAGAGGTATTGGTGGCCAGCAGGGCATTGGCCGGGGCCATACTATCGAGCTGTTTGAAGATATTTAATTTAAGCTCTATATTTTCGGTGGCCGCTTCTACCACCAGTCCGGCGCCGTCAACGCCTTTGGCCAGATCGGTAAATGTGGTGAGATTGGCCAGTGCGGTATTTTTCTGATCTTCTGTAGCAGCGCCTTTGGCAATCTGCCGGTCGAAATTCTTTTGAATGGTCTGAATGGCTTTTTCGAGCTGGGCGGCATTTACATCGATGAGGTTTACTTTAAAACCGTTCTGCGCAAAAACATGGGCGATCCCATTGCCCATAGTGCCGGCGCCGATTACAGCGATATTCATAATGTGCTAATTTGCTGATGTGCTAATGTGATAATGGTGGCTCGCCTTATAGCAGGTTTCCGAATTTTCGGCGAATATGCCGTGTTCGATCCCTGAAAGGTAGGGGCTAAAGATAATATACTTCTGCTATAACTAACAAATGTTTGTCTATCTGCGTGAGCCGGGGTGCTGGCAGATAATCTGATAAAATGATGCGTAATATTTACGTGAGAGTAAAGCGTATTGTACTTACAATGCTATTAAAAGAAATTATACAAAAGCCGGATCGCGGCTGCTTCCAGGACCATATGCTCCTCGATAATTTGCTAATTCTGGTTCTTAAAGTCCCCTCTCTTCCAGGCCTTGATAAACTCAGCCCAGGCAGCAGGGTTGAAGATGTTTTGCGGGGGGGCCTGTCCGCTGTAATAATACCGCTGTGAATTATTACGCAAAAACATATTTGAGCTTTCGGTACCGTCGCGGGGGAGGGTGCGGGCCAGTACCCTGCGTTTTCCTTCATCGGTATTTTTACGGGCAATTTCTATATCGTCATCGGGGATCGATACGTTCACGAAATCGCGCTCGAACTGTTCTTTTGTGGGGCGGGGCCTGATGATGGTGGCCGGCAGGTAAACCGTGTCGGTGACCATCAATTGAAGTAAGCTGTATTGATTTCCGTCTAATTCGCGGGGAATAGCGGCCAGTTTTGGTTTGTAACCAACCGAAGTGAATTCAACGATATCACCTTTCATCACCACTATGCTGAAGACGCCCTGTTCGTTGGTTATGGTGCCACGGTTTTGGCCTTTGATCATGATTGTTACCGAGGGAATGGCTTTCAGACTGTCGGCGGTCATGACCACACCGTACAGCTGAACTACGGAATCCTTCAGTTTTTCAAACTGAGCTTTAGAGGCAAAGGGGATGGCAATCGCCAGTGTAACCAGAAAAAGTAAACGTCTTTTCATGCCCGTCAAATATATACATAATGGCCAAAATACTTCAACAAAATACTCCCCCCAATGGTTAATTTTGTGGCAAATAAATCTTTTTAACAAAACTATTAGATGAATGACCCCAGAGAAAGTTTTAGATGCATTGAGGAACGTTCAGGAACCTGATTTGGGAAAGGATATTGTTACGTTGAACATGGTAAAAGACATTGAGATCAACGGAAATTCAGTGTCTTTCACCCTGGTGCTTACCACGCCCGCCTGTCCAATGAAAGACATGATGGGAAGGGCCAGCGAAAATGCGATCAAATTACTGGTTAATAAAGAGGCAGTTGTGAAAGTGAACTTTACTTCCAATACCAGTTCAAACCGCACTGATCCTGGGGCTGTTCTGCCTAAAGTAAAAAATATAATTGCTGTAATAAGTGGTAAAGGTGGCGTAGGAAAAAGCACGGTATCCGCCAATCTGGCACTTGCACTGGCTCAAAGCGGCGCTAAAGTGGGGTTGATGGATGCCGATATTTATGGCCCCAGTGTGCCTATTATGTTCGGGGTGCGGGGCGAAAGACCCATGATGAAAAGCATGGGCGAAGGCCAGAAAGGAATGATCGTGCCGCTGGAGCGGTTCGGCATAAAACTGATGAGCATCGGTTTGCTGGTTGATGAAAAAAATGCGGTGATCTGGCGCGGTCCCATGGCCAGCAGCGCCATTCGCCAGTTTGTGACTGATGTGTTGTGGGATGAACTGGATTACCTGGTGATCGATATGCCGCCCGGTACCGGCGATATTCACTTAACCCTGGTGCAAACGGTACCCCTAACCGGCGCCGTAATTGTTACCACGCCGCAGGATGTGGCCCTGGCCGATGCTAAAAAGGCCATCGGCATGTTTAGCCAGGCCCAGATAAAAGTGCCGATCATAGGCCTTGTTGAGAACATGAGTTATTTTGTTCCCGCCGAACTTCCTGATAATAAGTATTATATCTTTGGCAAAGAAGGTGGTAAACGCCTGGCTGAAGAATACGATCTTCCATTCCTTGGGCAAATACCATTGGTACAAAGCATTCGCGAAGGCGGCGATATTGGTATTCCTATCATGGTGAGCGATGATGTGATCTCCCGCCAGGCCTTTGAAGAATTTGCAGCCAATGCCACCCGCAGCATTGCCATGCGTAATGCCAATGTAAGCGCTGCGAAAGTGGCTGAAGTAATAGAGTAAAGTTTCATGTTACAGGTTCCAGGTTTCAGGGGTAACGACCTGTAACCTGCACCCTGTAATCTGTAATTGACGGTTAAGTACTTCTAAGAAACATGCACAAACTAAAAGTTCAACATTAGAGATTGCTGCTCCAATATCCCTGAATCATTACTGTAAAAATCTTATATGATTAAATTTAGGGAA
>CBIHPC010000048.1:0-30190 GCA_966211305.1 uncultured Niastella sp. | reverse complement strand
TCTCCGCATAACATTTGGCAGCGGCTATGGATGCGAGGTTCGATTGTATGCTTTCATCCCATAAACCCAGCCGCGTAAAAATATGCGATGGCATATGCTGTGCATGGGCCGATGCCGAGGCAACGGATGCATATTTTTGTGCGGCGGGCAGGGCCATTTCCGCCAGCTCAGGATAATCGTAAGTATGTATGAGGTAGTGGATGATGCCGGGGTGATAAGGTGCATTGGGATAAAGGCCGTTGAGAATTTGTCCGGCCCTTTTTTGTTTGGCATACGTTTTATCGGCCGGGTCGGCGGCTGCATCCAGTGCCAGTGCATAAAATATAGTTGCTTCCCTGTCGTTGGGATATCTTTCCGATAATGTTTTCATCGCTTCTTCATACTGGTTACAGCGGGTGCGATGGTCGAGCTTTTCCCAATTATCATAATAAGCAAGCAAGGCGTTTATATAATCCGATTCGCGGGTAGTTTTTGGTTCAATTGACCGGGCGATTTCCAGTGCCTTTAACCCTTTTGTCAGTTCAGGCGTTTCGGGGGGCGTCCATAGCGGATGAAAATTGCACATGGCCACACCCCAGTAGGCCATGGCGCAATGCTGATCGTATTGAATGATCTTTGCAAACACTTTTTCCGCTTCGTCATATTCAAATGAATGCAGCAGGGCAACTGCAAAATTGAATTGTTTTGTAAGACTGTCATCACCCGTAATAATAAACGATACTTTGCCGAGGCTTTTATCTTCCGGTCCGCATAAGACAACATCGCCTGTTTTCAGGTTGATGGAGCTGATCTCTTTGGCAAGCATCGGTCGTTGCCGTTCTCTGCATGCAATAAGCAGTATGACAAACAACAAAGCCGTTGTTTTCGAAATGAACCTGTTCATGAGCGTTACATTTGAATGGCAAACAATGAATGAGGAGTGCGGATGCTTTGTTATCATGGGAGCACAGGAACGGCAGGGTGGTGGATAAAGGTAGAATTATTATGTGGTATATCCATTTGCGGTTTAATGTATTCTGGTATTTTGGAGCATGTCAGGCGTTTTTAGGAATATTTTACAGGTTTTGAATAACGGGGGGTAAGTTAACGGGTTAACTCGTTAACTAGTTAACAGGGATAGTTTTGTGTCTGGCATTCCGCGTTAAGCGTTCGGCGTTAAGCATTAAGCGTTTAGCCTTGAGCCTTCCGCCTAAAAGCAAAAGCTCCTGATCGTATATCAGCAGCTTTTGCAGGAATTTCAATGCGGGTTTTGTTGCATTGATAACTTAACAACGTCGAATGTTCCGGCTCTGGCATTTAGCCTTCCGCGTTTCGCGTTCAGCATTTCGCGTTGTATTTATTGGTTTTCAAATAGGAATCGTAACGTGCAGCCGGCAACCTTTTCCCGGCGAAGTGATGATCTCACAATTACCATAGAGATGTCGTACCCTTTCCCTGATGTTTATCAATCCGATCCCGTCTACCTGGTGGTCAGGGTCGAAACCGATGCCATCGTCGTCAATGATCAGCTCTGCATGTTTATCATCGGTTTCGAGGGTCATAACCACCGTCTTTGCTCTGCTGTGCTCTATGATGTTTCTGAATTGTTCCTGTACGATACGGTAAATGTTTATTTTCTTATGGTCCGAAATAAGCTCTTCTGTAAAATGATGAATACCGAAGATGATATTGATCTTATGGATTGTTTTTACGTCTTCAATGAAGGTTTTTACGCTTTCGAGCAGGGTACCTTTTTGTAGTTTTTGCAACACCATGCCACGCGATAGTTTTCTTATCTCATCTATGGCTTCCTTGAGCAATTGAATTGTTACGCTTTTTGCTTTCTGGTTGTCTGCTTTATACACCTGTACAAGATCGAGGTGCAGTTTAGCAGAACACAGCAGCTGGTTCACATTATCATGCAGTTCCTGTCCAATCACCAGCCGCTCGTGGTCCAGCATCTTGAGTAACATATCGCTCAGGGCGGTATCGTGGTTTTCGGGAAACGGTGCAGAAGGTTTTGTTATGGATGCGTTCTCGGCCTGCAATGCATTTTCATTGCTGTGGCCGGCGCACAGGATACAGCCTTTCGCCTCTTTTCCGGAAACGAGTTGAAAGAATGACCATTTATAAACGATCTGCCTGGTTGGGCCACAATGGGTATACAGATTAATAGGGAAGGATTGAGGGGCGTTGTTGTTGCTTGCCAGCAGGGTAGTGAATATTTCCCGGTCGGTTTCTGTCAGCAGGGATTGAAAATAATCCAGCTGTTTTGGAGTTCCCGGGCCAAACTCGGTGTTCATGGCCGTATTCATCGAATGAATGCAGCCTTCGTTGTCGATGATAGCATAATACACCGGTTCAGTTCCGCCGGTTGGCAGATCCGAAGGTGACCGTCCGTCACTCAAGTTCATAGCTAATTTTACTTTTGTTTTACAAGGCTTTCCAGGGCCTCGTCTGTTATGCCTGAAATGGAGTCGAACCCCATAGACTTCTCCACATAGTAATCAGCTCCAAGGCGCATGCATGTTTCATAATATTCCCCAGGGTCGTTATTGGTAAGCATGGCAATCTTTACCTGCTTGTTCTTTTCCCTTAATCTTACCAGCAACTCGATCCCGTTCCTGCCTGGCAGGTTGATGTCAAGGAAAATAAGGTGTGGCGTTTGTAAGGCGAACATCGTTAAGCCATCTTCAAAACAACCCGCGGTTGCAACCGTCAGATGGCCGTTATAGCGTTCTATTAGCAGCGTTTTGATCCGATGAATGAATAAGGCCGAATCGTCAATTAAGAGGATACAGAGATTGATGTTCATTCATGCCTGTTTGTTTGGACTGCAAAGGTGCATCGAAAAACTTTCCCGGGAAATAGGATCAATTGTTGTTTTTGTGTCAGGATGACAATTACGTTTTGTGGTTGTTAGTACTACAAATGTTAATCTGCTGATGGGATGTGCCGATTTGCTAATTCTAAAACGAATACAGAATACAGCTGCTACAGGCTGCCTGTATTTACTTTATGCCTTGTTGCCTCGTTGCCTTTATGCCTTTTAAATAAGCTTATTCTCGATCACATACACAGTGAGCTCCGCATTATTCTGCATCCCCATCTTTTCAAGTATGCGCGAACGGTAGGTGCTGATGGTATTTACGCTAAGGGAAAGCGTGGAGGCAATTTCCGAAACCGTTTTACCTGAAGCAATGCGTTTCAATACGTCGAATTCGCGTTCCGACAGCTTTTCATGCGGCTGTTGATTGGGATCGTCGCCAAATGAAGCAGCCAGTTTTTCGGCCCCTTCTGCGCTGATGTATTTTTTTCCCTGCAGCAATTGCCGCACGGCCTTCACCAGTTCATCGGGGTGGCTTTCCTTGTTGAGATATCCGGAAGCGCCGGCTTTCAGCGCGCGTACCACATATTGATCTTCGGGATGTACGCTAAGGATCAGCACCGGGGTGGCGGGCAGTATTTTTTTCAGTTGTTTGAGGGTTTCCAGTATGTTACGGCCGGGCATGGAAATATCTGAAATGATCAGGTCCCATTTTTGTACCACGGCTTCTTTGATCAGGGCTGATGAGTCGGTCACTTCGCTTACTTCTGCGCCGGGAAATTCTTCCCTTAATAAAGTGCTAAGGCCTTTCCGGATGAGGCTGTGATCGTCGGCTATTAAAAATTTTGTCACAGTTGTCTGATTTCCTGGTTAGTGATTAGGATTGGTATGGATATTTGAAGATAGGTTCCCTTACCGGGTGTGCTTTCAATGCGATAATCCCCGTCGATCATCAACGCCCTTTCCTGCATGCCTTTCAAACCCAGTGTTTTTTTGCCGGCCAAATCTTCCATGCGAAATCCTTTTCCGTTGTCGCGGATCTCCAGCACAATTCTGAGATCTTCCTGCGATAATACGGCATCTACCTGGGTAGCGCCTGCATGGCGGGCAATATTCGTCAATGCTTCCTGGTATATACGGAACAGGGCATTGGATTGATTGGCCGTGAATTGCGGTTCATTCAACAGGCTTTCAAAAACGCATTTGATGCCGAAATTCTTTTCAAATTCCCGGCTTTGCCATTCGAGCGCGCTTACCAGGCCGAGGTTATCGAGTATGCTGGGCCTGAGCTGGGTGGCTATTTTTCGAACCGATCGCATGGTATCTGCCAGCAACTGATCGGCCTGTTTCATTTTATCTCTCATCTCCTTTTCTTCAGGATGTAACTTTTTACTCATTTGTAACAGGTCGAGCTTTAACAGGGTTAACTGCTGTCCCAGTTCATCATGAATTTCGCGCGAAATATGTTTTCGTTCTTCTTCCCTGATGTTTTCGAGATGTGAAGAAAGCTCTCTCAACTGCCGGTGGCTCAGTTTCAGTTCTTCTTCGGCTTTTACCTTGCCGGTAATGTCATTGGCAACCACATACACATTCCTGTTGCCGATGGAAACAAAGAATTCGATGATCTTCTTTGAACCGTCTTTACAGTTTACTTCATACTGCATTACCAGCCTTGTTCTGCTTTTCGAAGGGTTTCGTTTTGTTGCTGTTGCGCGATGGGCGATCACCTCGTTCCGGTAATCTGTATCGGGATAAGCTTTTGTGAGCCAATCGAGCCGGGTGGGAATATCTTCTTTGGTGTAACCAAAGGTTTCAACAAAGGCATTGTTCAGGAACCGGGTTTCACCTTTGTCGCTAAATACACAAATGGGAATTGGCAATTGTTCGGAAATGTTCCGGAATTTTTTTTCGCTGGCCCGCAAAGCCCTTGTGGCGCAATTCTTTTCCGTTACATCGTTAAAAGTTATATAACAGAGGTTATTATCGGTCGAAAAAGACATTTCAATATCCTTGGTGCCGCCGTCTTTACAATAAATGGTTACTTCTATGGGGTGCGATTCGGGTTTCTCCCCATGCTGCACTTTTATCAGTTCATCACGCCAGATTTTTTGCATACGAAGAAAATATGCTTCGTCCCTGTAGGCAACCTTTCTCCAGTGATCGATATCGGGAATGTCCTGAATGGTATAACCAAACCATTCGGTGAATTTGGGATTGATGAACACAAACCGTTTGGGTTCCTGTATTTCATACGCAGCAATAGGCATGGTTATCTTTTCAAGGATGCGTTTGAATTTGTTTTTCGCAGCCAGCACCATTTGTTCGGCCTCTCTTTTTTCAATAAGCTCACTACCGTTTGCCGGCAGGGTTACACCTGATGTTTCAGGAACCTGTTTATTATGTATAATCAGTACTAACGGTTGTTTGCGCATATGCCAAACCGAACAGGCGTAAGGCGCAGGCGGTAATTTTTTTGTACAAAGTTCAAGCCGGATGATCGATTCCCTGTATTTATTCTTTTTTGAAATGGCTGTTTTATAAACCATTTTGGAGGCAGGCGTAAGGAAGGACTGGATCTTTTTACCTATGCACCGTTTACCGGCCACTCCATGCAGCCTGGCTTGTGTTGGCCAGATGGCATTTATAATTCCTGAGCGCTTTTCGATTGACACCAGAATGACATCGCCGGGTCGGGTGTTGGCAGGTAGCATACTTTTTTCCATCAATCGGAAACAGATTTAAGTATGTATAAAGGGTTTGGCTTATAAGTTAAGGTTTTTCCAATTAAATATGTTGGTAAAACGGTTATTTTTTGCCGAATACCCTTTTACCGGGATGCCGGCCTCTGGCCAGATGACAAACAGGGTAAAAGAAAAGCTGCTCCGGTAATGAAGCAGCTTTTCAGATAGTTGCAGAAATGCCGGTCAGGCAAATGTCAAAGTATTATTAATGTCATCGTAGCATTATGGTGTATATGTATCAAAGTGGTTATGGTTAGTAATACTACGTGTAGTCATTGGCGGTAATGGGCTGCTGATCGCGTGTTAAAACTGAACAACTTATCTGCTTATCGTTTGCGTTTTAATGATCTGGTCTTTGTAATTGATGAATTGTACAAGGATGTTGTCGCGGGTGATGGCGAAAGTTGCAAAGCCCTGTTCTGATGAGATCCAGCGGCTGCCCTGGGATTTTACTTTTGCCGGCCGGCCTTCAGAGCCTGCGCCGGAAATTATGTAATGCGTTTTGCCTTCGGGTTTGTAATACTCCTGGTGATGCTCATGCCCGGCGATATACAGGTTTACGTTGTATTTTTTAAAAAGCGGTTCAAGTAATCCCTGCATATTCTTTGTGTCCTGAAAGGTGTTGCGCCAGCCGCCTGTATATACGGGGTGATGACCAACTACCAGTTTCCATTTTACCGAATTGTCGCTTAAAATACTTTCGAGCCAGGCGATCTGCGCCTCAGCTCCGCCGGCAGGATACTTTATGGAGTCGGGTTGTTGGCCGCGCATTTTCTTTTCCAGCGGATCGGTATCAATAAAAGCGATCAGCACACCCTGTGATGTATCGCCATTGATAAAGAATTTTTTGAAATAGTACCGGGCGGGCATCGTCCAGCGGGAGCTGATGCTGCTGTATTGTACCTGCGCATCGGGGTTGGAAATATAATCGTGGTTGCCCAATACCGGGTACCATTTTACATGCAACGACTGTGCCCTGTAGATCGATTCAAATGAACTGATCCAATGATAATCCTGCGTGCTGTTTACGCCGTATGGATAGAAGTTATCGCCTGTGGCAATTACAAAGGATGCATGCAGATCGTGCGCCGCCTTGCCCATCCCTGCCGCAACTTCTTTCTGGTAATTCTCGCCATTTCGTCCCCAGTCGCCGAAGACGATAAACTGAAGGGCATTGGGGGTATTCTTAATACCTTTTATCGACCCGCCCCGATAACCCAGGTCGTCAACCACCGGTGCATGTACCTGGGCTTGCGATAGAAACGGTAATAGTAACAGCGTGAGGAAAAGGTGCAGGGATATTTTAGATGCCATTGTATAGGTATTAAGGGGTGCAAGATACTATTTGGCCGCAACTTAATGGAATGGAAACAATTTATTCATAAACGAACAGGCTTATATCTGTTTACGAACTGAACAACTGAATAACTCAATAACTGTATTTCATTTGCCAGAAAGATATGATCCTTCGCGTGGCAAATCCCATGTATTCATATAATCTGATGGCGCGTTCATTGGTCTCCAGCACATGAAGAAAGGGGGTTATGCCTTGTTGAAGATTGAGCCGGCAAAGCGTTGCTATCAATTGCTGTGCATATTTGCGGCCGGTAAAATCGGGATCGGTACAAATGGCGCTTATTTCGGTGAGGCCTTCGAGGCGCATGCGTTCGCCGGCAATTGCCACCAACCGCTGCTGCTGCCAGATGCCAACATAACTGCCCAACTGGTACGTGCCGGGTTCATAATAGCCCGGCTGCACTTTGTTTATCAGGTTGAACATGGCTTCTTTGTTATCGGCAGTAAGCCGTGAAATAACCGCTGTGTTTTCTATGGCCGGAACCGGTTTTTGAAGTACCATTTGTACACATGGTAATTCTTTAAGCACAGTGAACCGACCGGGCAGGGGAGGAAGCCCGCCTATAAGATAAAAGATCTCTTCCGGTTCAAGCAGGCTGCCCAGTGAGCTGAGCTCATTTTCATGACCGGGCTCGCAGGCTGCAAATGGTAGAATGCCGGGGCGGTATCGTTTAACGTGCGTGGCTCCGGTTGCAAAAGACTGCTGAACACTGGTTAAGGCATGCCATGCGGGCGCTTCGAGTTTTGATAAGGGAGAAGGTTGATGCATAAGGTGAATGCTCAGTGAATATACACAAAAGCCTGTTTAAAGAAACTGTATTCCGTTATCGAATTATCACATTAGCAAATTATCACATTAGCCTATTGTGCCTACCCCTGCCTTCTCACATACTTCGTCAATATCACTATCACCTGCCCCTCAATTCTCCCTTCTATCTGTTCTGTATTATCATCCACCAGCCTGATATTTCTTACAACGGTGCCCATTTTGGCATTGAGGGTTGAGCCTTTTACATCGAGCGATTTGGTAAGAACGACCGTATCGCCGTTTTGGAGCAGGTTGCCATTGCTGTCTTTGTGCAGTTCCACTGCGGCATCATTCTCATGATCGCCACTGGCTTTGGCCCAGGCCAGCCGGTCATCATCGAGGTACATCATATCGAGGTTATCACTGGCCCAGCTTTCCTGTTTCAGGCGGTTGAGCATTCTCCACGATACTACCTGTATGCCCGGTATTTCGCTCCACATGGTTTCTGATAAAAGGCTCCAGTGTTTGGCGTTCAGTTCGGCTTTTTTATCTATCTGCGCCCGGCAGGTATCACAGATAAAAATACTGTCGCTGGCATCGCCATAGGGTTGCGGCGTTACTTCATAGATCTTTAATGCATTAGTTGATTTGCATAATTCACATTGATTGCCGCTGCGTTGTTTTAATTGTTCTTCCAGTTTCATATAAGGGTATTGTAAAACGGCGGCGAAGGTACTGTTTTTTATTATGGCGTTTGCAGTGCCTGGGTAACCGGTAACAAATGAACAGGTAAAGTGATTTTACAAAGATGACATTTTACTGTATGACGGGTACGTATGCAACACCAGTTTCCTTTTTTCCTTCCTGATCTTTGCCAGGCACAATGCGCTTATCAGTATCCAGCAACAGGGATAGATCATATTGATTATATAATGCTGTGGGTTTTCCGTATGTTCTACGATCGCTTTAACAACAGCGGGTGTATCGGCCGCCAGTTCGGGTACCTGGTAGTTTATATAGAGGTAGGCCAGCCAAATGACCTCTGCAGCATTTAGGGCTACAATTATCGCCCATACCGCCGTCAGCCACCAGTTGTTCTTTTCCTTATTTATTTTATAGAAGGCAATGGCTACAAAAACGGCCATCCCAATCAGTTTTATGATCCGGTTGCCTGCTTCATAACTGATATCAATGAGCCCCGTGGGTATCAACCTGGTCTCGCTGATATATTTTATAAAATACAATGCGATCAAAGCGCCAAATGCGCACAGCATAATGAGGGTAAACCGCTTCAGTCTTCTTAAACCGGTAAATAGCATGGCCCTGGAGAAAAAGATAACGAATGCCAGTAAGGCAATAATGAAGGGTACTAGAATAAAGTAATTCATCGGTACTGGTTTCATACGATAACGGATAGAACAACGGATTATAATATAAACTGAAAATCAGCCGATTTATTATAATGCCTGGTATGCCTGGCCCAGAAAATCTACCAGGTCGGAAGCTATCAGTGATGGCTGGGACGTATAAGCGGCCGCCAGATCGCCCGACAGGCCGTGCAGGAACACGCCTGCTATGGCCGCCTGCAGCGGCTGATATTTTTGGGCCAGTAAACCGGTGATAATACCGGTAAGCACATCGCCTGTGCCGCCGGTAGCCATTCCGGGATTGCCCGAACTGTTAAAATATCCCCGGCCATCGGGCGCCGCAATAAATGTATACCTGCCTTTTAAAACCAGGAACAGGTTATATTCGGCCGCTTTCTGCAAGGCGGTTTGTAGGCGGTCGTAATCGCTGGCGGTTTTGCCAAACAGCCGTTCAAATTCTTTGGGATGCGGGGTGAGGATCGATTGCGGCGGGATCTTACCTAACAGCGCTTTATCCCCGGCAACGGTATTCAACCCGTCGGCATCGATGACCATAGGCCGCCGGTTCTGCTCAAAAACCGAATACAACAGACGGCTGTTGCCGGCATGGGCGCCCAAACCGGGACCAATACCAATAACATCGTATTTGTCCATTTCCTGCGCCCCCCCATCGAAAGACATGGCTTCCGGTACCGAGATCTGCATTATGTTATAACCCGATGCCGGAACATGACAGGTAAGTTTGCCCACGCCGCTGCGTAAACAGGCCCGGGCGCATAACACGGCAGCGCCCATCATGCCATAACTACCGGCCAGGATGGCGGCATGGCCATAATCGCCTTTATGCGAGAAGGGTTTGCGCGGTTGTACCATCCGGCTCACCATGGCCTTGTCAATCAATTCGAAAGGCGAATCCTGAATATTCAGGAAACCGGGGTGCAAACCAATATCGAGCAGGTGCACCCGGCCAATGCTTTCAGCGTTCTCGGGCATCAGAAACGCCGGTTTAAAACATTGAAAGCTAAGCGTTTTATGGGCTTTTACCACCACGTTGCCGCGGGAGCTGTGATCAACGAACAACCCGCTGGGGATGTCGATGGCAATCACTTCATTGCCACTGTTATTAATGTGTTGTATGATACTGGCGGTAAGTCCCTCGGCCGGGCGGTTAATACCTGAACCCAGGAGGGCGTCAATAACGACATCTTCGGCGGGGATGGGGTGCAGGTGCTCTTCAGCCGGAATGAACCTGATGGCGGCGGTGGTGGAGTGCAACCGGGCGAGATTTACCTGAAAGTCTTCGGTGCCCTTGTGGCCGAATTCAATGATGCATACGGTTACCGGGTGATTGCTTTGGGCCAGCAGGCGGGCAATTACGAGCCCGTCGCCGCCATTGTTGCCTTTGCCGCAAAAAATGGTAAAGGAGCGGCCTTTATAATTATTCTGTAATAACCAATCGTAGCAGGCCGTGGCGGCGCGCTCCATAAGGTCTACAGAAGAAATGGGCTCATGACGAATGGTGTATTCGTCCCAGGCTCTGATTTGTTCGGTAGCAAAAATTTGCATCCGGAAAATTAACTACTTTCTGGCAGTTGAACGGCGGTGAGTGGTTTTCTTTCTGGCGGTTGAATGAGATTTACGTTTCGGCTTTTCGGCACGGGCTACAGGCTGCGTAGGAACATCGTCATCGTAGCGGTTATTGGTCTGCATATAATCGCCAAAGATGTCGGCCAGCTCTTTTACCTTGTAAACATAGCGGCAGTCGTTGTTGCAAAGCGCGATGATGGTGGCATTTTCATCGGTCATGCGGTAAAAAGATGTGCGGTTGCCATGCCACCAGCCATTATGATAAACGAGTTTTTTGCCATTTTTCAGCAGGTACATGCGCCAGCCAAGCCCGTAATTGTGGGTGCCTGGCTTTTCAAAACTGTAGCCGGCATAAGCCTGTTCGAGGGTAGACTTTTTAAAGAAGGTATCTTTTTGCAGGGCCTGGTCCCATTTCAGCAGGTCGCGCACCGTGCTGTAAATATTTTTATCGCCATACACCGCATCGAGGAATTCGAACCGGTATTCGCGGTTATTGTAATAGAACGAAGGCGTATAGCGGGCCGTATCGGCAAGCGTGAACACATAACTGTCCTTCATCCCAAGCGGATCGAAGAACGTTTTTTTCATATAGGCCGGGTAGGTGAGTCCGCTCACGCTTTCGATAATGAGCGCCAGCAAAGCATAATTGGTATTGGAATAGCTAAAGCCGCGATTGGGTTGGGCGATAGGTATTTTTTTGTAGTTGGCAATAAGAAAATCCAGTACATCCTGGTTGGAAACCATTTTGTGTTTGTCCCAGCCCATTTCGCCCATGTAATGATCATACTTGGGAATGCCGCTGCGATGATTGAGCAAAAGCCGTATGGTTACGCCTTCCAGCGGAAAACCGGGTAAATATTTTTGTACGGGATCGTCGATATTGAGTTTGCCTTCTTCCCACAATCTCAGGATGGCCATTCCGGTGAAGGTCTTTGATACAGAGGCAAGATGAAAAGGAGTGGAGGAAGTAATGGAGTCGCGTTTGGTGCGGGGATCAATGTAGCCGTTGTATTCTTCGAAAACTATTTGTCCGTTTTTTGCCACAAGCACACTGCCATTGAAGCGGGTGCGGCCCAGGGTAGAGTCCAGGTGGTTATCGACCATTCTCCTGTAGTGGTTCAATTCGTCGGGCGTTAAAGCAGCCGGCGCAGTTGAGGTATCACCTTCGTTCAATGGGCCTGAGGTAACCTTCTTATTGTTAACGCGCGCACAACTCTGCAATATCAGTAATGTTAGCAATAACCTGACTATGTTTTTCACCAGGACTATCTAATTTTGGGTTTCCGTAATTTGCGAAAATAGTTAAAACTGACCAGTTACAGGCCCATGTATGCATTTTTCATGCCTAACTTTCTGCAACTATGAACTATATTTGCAATCTTTTAACTAAGATAACGTAAAAGCAGTAGGATTCATTATGACCGACAAACAAATTACGAGTTATCCCAAGGAAAAGATAAACATTCTTCTACTTGAGAACATCAGTGACAAGGCTGTTAAATTCTTTAAAGACAATGGTTACACGTCCGTTAAAAAGATAACGGGGGCATTAAGTGAAGAAGACCTGATCCGTGAAGTGAAGGACGTACATTTGCTGGGTATCCGGTCCAAAACGCAGATCACTCCGCGTGTGCTGGACGCTGCTAAGAAATTACAGGCTATCGGTTGTTTTTGTATTGGTGTAAACCAGGTTGATCTTAAATATGCTAAACAACAGGGTGTTGCGGTGTTCAATGCGCCGTATTCCAATACCCGTTCGGTAGCAGAGCTGGTGATCGGGTTGTCGATCTTGTTGATCAGGCGCATTATCGACAAGAACAAGGCCGCTCATGAAGGCGTATGGCTGAAAGATGCGAAAGGAAGTTATGAAATGCGTGGCAAAACGCTCGGTATTGTGGGTTACGGAAATATCGGCACACAGGTAAGCGTTCTGGCCGAAGCGTTGGGTATGCATGTGATCTTCTACGATACCATCACTAAACTGCCGTTAGGCAATGCGGTTGCGAAAAAATCGCTGAAAGACCTCGTAAGCGAGGCCGATATCATTACGCTGCATGTGCCCGAAACTGCCAGTACAAAGAACCTGATCAATAAGAACGTGATCAAAAATTTCAAAAAAGGTTCTATACTTATAAATTATGCCCGCGGTGAAGTGGTTGACCTCGATGCACTGGCAAAGGCCCTGCAGGAAGGCGCTATGAGCGGCGCAGCGGTTGACGTTTATCCCTGGGAGCCCGAAAAGAACGGTGATAAATTCACTACGCCATTACAGGGTTTGCCTAATGTGATACTTACCCCGCACATCGGTGGTTCAACGGAAGAAGCGCAGCAGAACATCGGGGAAGATGTGAGCAATAAATTGTTCCAGTACCTCGAAATGGGCGTAAGCATTGGTTCGCACACGGTGCCGCCATTAAGCCTGCCGCCACAGGAAGGCGCCCACCGCATCCTGCATGTTCATCGCAATGTGCCCGGTGTGTTATCAGCTATCAATACCACTTTGGCAAATAACAAGATCAACATCCTGGGCCAGTACCTGAAAACTAATGATGAAATCGGGTATGTGGTGCTTGACCTCGACAGAAAGATCTCGAACACGGCGGTGCAATTGTTGAAAGAGGTGAAGGATACTATTAAAGTAAGATTGTTATATTAAGAGATATTTCGTGTAATATAATATACGGGGCGTTCCTAAAGGGCGCCCCGTTTTTGTTAACTTGTTAACTCGTCAACTCGTTAACACGTCAACACGTCAACTCGTCAACTAACCTCTATGTCGCAAACCACCCCTTAAATTGTCCCTTACACACCCCGTTGAAGCTGTTATTTGATCCTAGTTTTGTTTCAACAAAAAACAAAAACAGATCATCAACGCTTAAACTATTTTTTATGAAAAAGACAAACATTTTCTACTGGGTGTTCACAGGGCTTTTGGCTTTGCTGATGTTAGGTTCTTCTATTCCCGATATTATGAACCATCCGCTTGCTGTAAAAGGTATGCACGAAGAGTTAGGCTATCCCGTATATTTTATTCCATTCATCGGCGTGGCCAAGTTCCTGGGTGTGGTGGCCATTCTTACACCAGGTTTTCCCCGGTTGAAAGAGTGGGCGTATGCGGGTTTTGCATTTGATCTTATCGGCGCAACCTACAGCATCTTCATGATCGGTAAAACCGACTGGATGTTTAACATCTTACCGCTGGCACTGCTTACCGCTTCCTATGTGTTCTATCATAAAAGAAAGAAAATGCTGGCAGCCCGCGCTGGTAATCAGCAAGCTGCAACATTCAACGGAGCTATCGCTTAATACGTTGAAGGCTAAAGGCTTAACGCTTAACGCTGAACGCGAATACAAACCCGATGTGCGATTTTCTATATATTTTGCATTCCCGCAAAGTTTCGGAAATTAAACACTTCGCCGGTTCGATAATCAGCGTTAAGCTTTAAGCGTTTTGCGTTCAGCTTTCTCTGGCACATCTTTTTCTGCAGAAAGGATAAACATATATCATGAGCCAAACCACCATTGGAAATACCTATCTGAAGGAACTGGAGGCTGAAGTAACGGCCACCCGTAAATGTCTTGAACGCATACCTATGGAGGTATACAGGTTCAAACCACATGAAACTTCAATGGAAATGGGCTACCTCACTTTGCTGGTGGCTGATATCCCAAGGTGGATCGCTGTGCTCATCGGGCAACCCTATCTCGATTTTGCCACTGATGAAAAGTTCACACCTGCTAATGCAGAGGAAGTGTTGACACGGTTTGAAGATAATGTACAGCGCGCCAGAAATGCTTTGTCGGGGGTGCAGGATGAAGCGCTTCAGGAAACCTTCAGTTTGAAAAACAACGGAAACGTCCTGTACAGCTCATCGAAATTATCGCAGCTGGAACAAATGGTAAATCATCTGGTGCACCACCGCGGGCAGCTCACTGTGTATATGCGCATGAAGGGGATTGCGATACCTTCTATTTATGGGCCATCGGCGGATGAGAGGCATTTTTAATCGAAAGAATTCATCATACTTCTTACTTCTTACCTCGGCTCTTTTACATCTCTCTGTTATTTCAGAAAACGATAAGTCATTTTTATCAGAAAAATATTCCTCACCGCCTGGTTATCGAATGCATTATCGAACAAACTCTTCGGAATGGCAACATCATTCCCGAGGTCGGCCGAGGCATCGGGGGTATTGTTTTGCGACCATACGAGATATAATTCCGAACCGGGTTTATATTCCCAGCGTACCACAAAGTTCGATCTGAACTGCACGAAATTAAAATCGGGTTTGTTGAAGGTGTAATCTACAATGCCATCCTTTTGTTCATCAACATGGTATTTTCCATTCACTTCATTGATCTCTCCATTGGCGAACACATGAAAGCGGTCGTTTAGTTTTTTGGCCATCGGGTCGGTCACATAGGCAAAATGATCGTAGAGCGGCCGCGAAATATATGGTTGTCCATAGTATTGCAGGGTAAGGTCGGGGGTAATGTTGAAGCTCATGCGACCTATAAAACGTAAGGTATGCTGTTTTACTTCACCCACAATGGTACGCATGGTATGGCCAACGGTAACATTGCTTACAAACTGGTCTTGTTTGCGCCAGGTGTAAGCGTAGTTTGCACTCAGGCTGATGCGCATGGCATTGATGGGCTGAAAATACAACCCCAGTTCCGTGGTGCTGTTCCTCATGGTGTGCTGAAACCCCCAGAAATTGCTGATATTGAAATTTACGTACAGCTTTTTCCTGATATCGCTGGTAACATAAGCGTCGTGTGAGATCCCGGGCAGGCGGCGAATGGCGCCGGCGCCGCGTAATGCATTGTTTGAAATACCGAACACGGCCCAGGTGGTGCCGGTGCCCGCTTGCCAGTTATTATTAAAAGTGGCGTGTGAGTTGAAGTTGAACGCCTGGTAAATGTATTTGCCGCTGTAATCCCACCGCGACCAGTGGTTGTAGTTCAACCGCGCCTGGCGAAAGATCAGGAACGATTTTGGCCAGTGCAAACCGGCCCACGTAAAATGGTTGATCTCATTGGAGGTAAGCATAAAGCCGATATCATTCAGTTCCAGTTCAGGGGAACGAAGCGTTACACCGGTTTCGAACTTGAACAAACGGCCATGCGGGCCCGATCGGCCGCCTACCTTGCCAAAACGAAAGGTACCGCCGGTACCGGTCAGTGCGGTGCGGTTACTGTCAACCGATACCTCGCTGGCATTGGTTCGCTGGAACAGGTGTTCAAATGCGGTTTGAGTTTTGAGAATGGCTTGTTTACTGCCCTGTACCTGGCTGAACACCATGTTACCGCGAATGTACCATACGCGGTTCCTCCAGGTATGAAAGAAGTCGAGCCCGCCCGAATAAGCGCTGCGGTGCAGGTTTGGCAGTCCATTGTCGCGGTTCACCGCGGTAATAATGCCGCCGAAGATCGTTTTGCCGCCATTGATGTCTTTTTGCAGGCGGCCAACAAAATAACTGGTGAGCGGTTCTACCAGTTCTTTTCTTTTCTCGCCATTGTTATCGATGGTGGCCATTTCCTTTTGGGTAATGCTTTCAAGAATTCCTATGCTCCAGCCTTTGCGGGTTTTACCGCTGAACTTGGCTGCGCCGAGAATGGATGTATTGAGCGGCATTTTCACATACTCGTTGCTGCCAATGGCAGGGTAGGCATGCGGAGCACTGCCGATCCGCCGTGAATAGAAAAGCAGGTCGGAATCATAATCGCCGCCGGCTTCCGAACCGGTAAGCTGGTAATCGAAAATGTTGCGGCTTTCCATAAAGAACGGGCGGCGTTCTTCAAAGAAATTCTGAAAACCATCGATCCGTACCTGCGAGGGATCGGCTTCCACCTGCCCGAAATCGGGATTTACGGTGAAGTCGAGAATAAGATCGTTGGTAACGGCAAACTTGCCATCGAGCCCGCCCGTTAATTTGGTATCGAACCCTTTGGCAAAAGGATTACCATTCACTTTTTGATATTTATCGGCCTGCAGGGTGGCATAGGGCGCTATTTCAATCTGGCGGTGGAGAGGAATGTTGGTAAGCCCCTTCAGTTCCCCAAAGCGGCTCACCCAAACACCCGAGTTTTGGGGAATATATTGCCAGGTGCTCATTTCATCTTTTCTGAAAATGCGGCGTGTTACCTGTATGCCCCAGGTTTTATCGGTTTCTTTACCATAACGGAGCTGGCTGAACGGGATCTTTACTTCGGCCGTCCACCCGGTTTCATCGACATGTGTTTTGGCGAACCAGATGGGGTTCCAGTTCACGTCCCAGTTGTTGCCGTCGTTAGAAACAAATTCATCGCCGCGTACGCCCGATACCGACAGGGTGAAGGAAAAGGCGGTGCGCAGGTCGTGGTAGCTGTCGATATTTATTTCAACCCAGTCGCCGGGGAACTGGTCGCGGCGTTCCATACGTCTGATAATAGAGTCGGGATGCTGATCTATGCAATGATAGGCGACATAGAGGTATTTTTCGTCGTACAGGATCTTGAAACGGGTAGGTTGCGCGGGCGCCTTGCCTTCGTTGGGTTTCCATTGAATAAAATCACCGCCCCAGGGAACAGCGTTCCATGCTTCTTCGTTTGGGATACCGTCTAACGTTATAGGGGCCTGCAGGTGCCGGGTGGTATAGGATCGTCGTACAACCGTTGTATCGGCGAAATTACTCATGGCGGTTGTGGAAAGTGCAAAACAAATTAGCACAAGCAGTATGCTCCGGTTCATAAATCAATGGTACTGATTTGTATAGATCTTTTCATGTTAAAGTATAACAGCGGTAATTTTAGAAAAACGAGCGGTTGGAATAATTAGCCTATGTGATAATTAGCTAATGTGATAATGCTTCTGCGCGGCCTTCGGGCACTAATTACAAGGTATTGACAATTATCAATTTGTCACATTATCAAATTATCACATTCCAGTTAGCACATTAGCAAATCAGCACATTCGCACATTTGTCTTTATATTTATTTAAAACTTGCCATTATGAGTTCGCGTCGAAACTTTTTGCAGCAACTGGCCGCTTCGGTAATTGCATTCCCGCTGATACCCGCCCACGCAGGCGCGCTACATGAAAACACTGACAGGGAAACATATGATGGACCGCCCCTGCGGGTAGCCATATTGGGTTTAGGTAGTTATGGAACCCGGGTGGCCGAAGCCATGAAAGACTGCAAACGCGCCCGGTTAACCGGTATCGTTAGCGGCACGCCATCCAAGATCACCGCGTGGCAGCAGAAATACGGTATTCCTGAAAAGAACTGTTACAATTACCAGAATTTCGATAGTATAAAAGACAATCCCGATATAGATGTGGTATACGTGATAACGCCCAACTCACTGCACAAGGATTTTACGATCAGGGCTGCAAAAGCGGGTAAACATGTCATTTGCGAAAAGCCCATGGCCATAAATGCAAAGGAAGGGCAGGAAATGGTTGCCGCCTGTAAGAAAGCGAATGTAAAACTGCTGGTGGGGTACAGGATGCATTTCGAACCAAAAACGCTCGAGATCATTCGCATGCGGAAGGACGGCGAACTGGGAAAGATCATGTTCTTTCAGGGCCTCAGCGGCTTTGTTGCCGGCGATCCCAATCAATGGCGGTTGAATAAGGCATTGGCCGGCGGCGGCGCCATGATGGATATTGGCATTTACTCAATTAATGGTGCGCGTTATATGGTGGGTGAAGAACCGGTTTGGGTTACGGCGCAGGAAACAAAAACCAATCCCGAAAAATTCAAACCCGGTGTTGATGAAACCATCCAGTTCCAAATGGGTTTTCCCGGCGGGGCGGTGGCGAGTTGTTTATCTACCTATAATATGAATTACCTCGATCGCTTTTTCCTCAACGGCAGTAAAGGGTATGCCGAACTGCAGCCCGCTACCGGTTATGGACCTATTAAAGGAAAAACGAATAAAGGCGAACTGACCCAGCCGCATATGACGCACCAGACCGTGCAGATGGATGAAATGGCGGGTATCATCCTCGACGGCAAACAACCCATTGTGCCTGTAGACGGCGAAGAGGGTGTGCGTGATCTGAAGATCATCGATGCTATTTATGAGGCGGTGAGGACGGGGAAAAAGGTTGTTTTGAAGTGAATTATCAAGTTGATAACAGCCTGCAGCCGCACATACAAAATCTGGCAGTTGGCATTCAATTATCGGGCGTTCGCCACCCGGTAAAGGAAGTGAAATGGGGAATACAATAGTTTTACGCCCCGTTCAAACTATTGTGAAACCGGATAAGTAAAATTATCCGGTTAACTCCCCAAACCCTCTGTTAGTTCATGAAACAAATAACCCGTTCCCTCCCGGTAGTCACCGGGATAACGTTTGCCTTTTTGTTATTTTCGACCGGTTGGCAGGCTTTACAGGCGCAGGCGCCGGCTATCAGTAACTTTACACCAACTACCGGTACGGTAGGTACGCCGGTAACCATTACGGGTTCCAATCTCAGCAATTTACAAACACTAACTATCGGCGGCGTAAATGCCGTTCCCGTTTCGAACGACGGCTCTACGCTGGTAGCTATCGTTATGCCCGGCGCAGCTACCGGCAGTGTCATTGCTGGCAATGCCGATGGAACGGCAACGGCCGGCGGTCCTTTTACGCTGCAGGCAAGCGGTTCTACGTTTACCCAACAGAACAACAAACTGGTAGGCACCGGTAATGTGGGCAGTGGCCAGCAGGGGCACAGCGTAAGTATCAGTGCCGATGGCAATACAGCTATAGTGGGAGCTCCTTATGAAAATAGCAGTCAGGGTGCTGCCTGGATCTTTATACGCAACGGTTCTGCCTGGACCCAACAAGCCAGATTGGTAGGCAGCGGCGCTACCGGGGCCGCCCGGCAGGGCTATAGTGTTGCAATAAGTGCCGATGGAAATACCGTGTTGATGGGCGGTGTGGAAGACAACAGCGCCATGGGTGCAACCTGGGTGTTTACCCGCATCGGTGGTGTATGGGTGCAACAGGGCAACAAACTGGTTGGTACCGGCGGTGGGGCCACTGCCTGGCAGGGATGTAGCGTGGCATTGAGTGCCGATGGCAATACCGCCGCTGTAGGCGGTTATCAAAGTGGCAGCAACCAGGGTGGCACCTGGGTGTTTACACGCAACGCCGGTGTTTGGACACAACAAGGCAGTAAACTGTTTGGTACCGGCGCTGTGATGAATACTGCCGGACAGGGTTATAGCGTAGCGATCAGCGGTGATGGTAATACAATTTTAACAGGCGGTTATATGGACGGCTGGGCTTATGGCACCGCAACAGGCGCCGCCTGGGTATTTACCCGTACCGGTGGCGTTTGGACGCAACAGGGATCAAAACTGGTAGGCGCCGGGTATGTAGCCGGCAATGTGGCTCAGGGATCCGCTGTGGCATTAAGCGCCGATGGCAATACCGCACTGATAGGTGGTTATAGTGACAATAATAAGAAAGGCGCAGCCTGGGTCTTCACCCGGTCGGCAGGTGTATGGACACAACAGGGTAGTAAACTGGTGGGCACAGGCGGTTCCGCCATTTCTGAACAGGGTTATAGTGTTTCATTGAGCGCCGATGGTAATACCGCCCTGGTTGGCGGCTGGCAGGATGCAAATGTCATTGGCGGTGGCATGTGGGTGTTTAAACGCAGCGGCGGTAACTGGGCGCAGGCGGGGGCCCGGCTCAACGGTTCCGGAAATACGACCGCTGCCTATCAGGGTAGGTCCGTTGCAGTGAGTGCCGATGGTTCTACGGCTATTATGGGTGGCTCGTGGGATGCCTTCAGCATCGGCGCCGCCTGGGTATTTACAACCGATCCGGTAGCCCTGCCTTTATACTGGTTGTCGGTCGACGCGCAGGTGATACAAAAGAAAGTGAAAATAAGCTGGTCTACCACGGATGAAGTCAATACTTCTCATTTCGAGATACAGCGAAGCACAACGAACGAACAATACAAAACCGTTGGCTCGGTGCAGGCAACAGGACAATCGAATACCGTAAACAGGTATTCGCTCACCGATAAAAACATCTTTACTGAAGGAACTTATTATTATAGAATAAAACAGGTTGACCTCGATGGAAAGTTTGCTTACAGCCCGGTTAAGACCGTTCGCCTGAACGAAGCGCAGGAGAGCGCCACCTGGCAGGTATATCCCAATCCGGTTAAACGGGGCGAGCCGGTGAATATCACAGCAATCGGCGGTGACATACAACCCGATGAAGTGATCCAGGTGCAACTGTCCAATGCGGCCGGACAAACAATTGTCCGGGTGAAAGATGCTTTATCAAATGTAGCAAAACCCATAAGCGACAGGATAAGTGCTCTTACTTCAGGCGTATATACCATGATCATTATGCACAAAGGTGAAAAGAAGGCCTTGCAATTTATTATACAGTAGGCTATAGGAGATAAAAGGCCCCTGTTGCAACGGGGGCTTTTTTTGTACCAGCTGGTTATTGTGAAAGATCATTTCAACTACCATTGCTGAACAATGATGCCCAACTGCTCATCCGTCAGCGCAAATTCTTTGGCGCCCCAGGGCCGTAAGGTGACCTTGCTAAGATTGGGATGTAGTAACTCGGGGTATTTTGACGCTACTTTGTTATACACTTCTTCAATATCATTTGTTTCCAGCCTGAATTCGGGATGGAACTGACCGGCTAACTCCTTATTTTGAAATAGGTATACCCTCAACCCGTTTTTATCTACTACGCAAAAAGGATTGGCGGCGTTTAATTCCTGGTGGCCTATGGTAAACTCAAGGCAATCTACAAAGATCTTAAGCCCGCTTTTAATATCTGCATAAAAGATGCTGGGAACCAGTTTGGTAAAGTTCATGCCGTGAACGTGTTTGTTTAGCCAAAGATAAGGGGCCATGGCCAATAGCCTGCATGAACATTTGTTGAAACAGCCGGGAGTGGTTTAAAGGCTAGAAACCCTGGCTGCCATTGTACTCTCCCCGGGTATTGGTTGTTTTTGGCGCCATGACGTAGTACCGACGTAGTAGATTCTACCACTCGAATTTTATAAGTTATTGAAATTCAATTTTCGTTTTTAAAACTGTAGAGGTTTTGTAGTACCCCATATTTTGGACAGGTCTGTATGTATTCCAAAATTGCAGTTGTTTCACGAACGATTGCTTTTAACAAAACCCCAATGCCATATGCTAGTCAATAGTATCTATTCCCGGGTAATCAGGCCGCCTTCATAGTGCGTATGCTTTTCTCCCGATCATGATATAGCGAAATTTTACTGCTTACAAATTTCATTTATAACCAAACAACACTGCGACACCCATGAGCAAAAGACAACTTTTGTGCAGGCTGCTACTATTCATGCTGGCCATTGTAGTTCAACATGAAAGTATAGCCCAAACAAGAAAGATCAGCGGTACCGTCAAAGACGATAAAGGGGCGCCCGTTTCAGGAGCTTCCGTGGCGGCTGCCAAAACACCCGGAAGCAATACCATTGGCACGGTCACTGATAAAGATGGTAATTTCTCTCTCACTATCGATGCTTCCTACAAAAAATTGACAATAACCAGTGTAGGTTATGGTGTGCAGGAAATTGAGATCGGCAACAAGTCGGTATTCAGTATTGCCCTCCAAAAAAACGATGGCGAAAAATTAGAGGATGTAATTGTGGTGGCTTATGGCCAGCAAAAAAAGGCTTCCGTAACGGCCGCCATCAGCAGCATTTCAGCCAAAGAAATTGTACAATCCCCGGTTGCCAATATCAGTAATGCACTGGCCGGGCGTTTACCCGGTTTGATCTCACTGCAAAGCACCGGTAAACCCGGCGCCGATGCATCAACCCTGTACATCAGGGGTATAGGCACTTATGCTTCTGAAACCTCGCCATTGATCATGGTCGACGGGGTAGTGAGGGATTCCTACAACGACATCGATCCCAATGAAGTGGAGAATATCAGTATTCTCAAAGATGCTTCCGCCACCGCCGTATTCGGGGTGCGCGGTGCCAACGGCGTTATTATGATCAATACAAAACGTGGTAAGGAAGGAACCCCCAAAGTAAGCGCCACCGTTCAAAGCGCCGCCAACCAGTTCACCCGTATGCCCAACTATGTGAACTCTTATCAATATGCCACCCTGCGTAATGAACAGGTGTTTCAAACCTACTGGCAACAACATGCGAATGATGCCGATGTAATGGGCAGGGACGATGGCTGGGCGAAGTTCACAGAAAAAAGAAAAACAGGGTATGTGCCTGCATGGAGCGATGAAGACCTTACATATTTTCAAAACGCCCATACGCCTGCATTGTCCGACGGCTCACCCAATCCGTATTATGATCCTTATTTCCACCCCGACCAGGACTGGCAGTCGCAGCTTTATAAGAAACGGGCGCCGCAAACCCAGGCGAACGTGAACGTAACCGGTGGTACAAAAGGAATGAAATATTTTCTTTCGGCCGGTTATTTAACCCAGCGCGGTTTGTTCAGAACAGACTATATGCCTTTCTCCAAAGAGATGGACTACAGGAAGGACCGGTATAACTTCAGAGGCAATTTTGATTTTGAAGTAAATGAGAATTTCAAGATCTCCGTTGACCTCGGAACCCAGTTCGTTCAGGTTTCGGGAATGAACAATGACGGGTATAACTATGAAAAGAACCTGATGTGGACCAACCCAATGGGCTCCCCGGGGTATATCGATGGTAAGTTCACTTTCATCTGGGGCAAAACGCCAGAGCAGTTCAATCCGTTGTACAGCCTGGCCATGCGTAATGATTATAATATCAATAACAACAGTACCCTTAACTCGGGTCTTCGTTTTACACATAAGCTCGATTTCATTACCAAAGGGCTTTCGGTAACCGCAAGAGGTACATATGACAGTTATTTCTCCAGTACTTCGGGCGGTAAGTCGTTCCCCGTTTATTATACGGTACGGCCAAATCCCAATGGCGATAAACTGAACCCCATCTGGGTGCAAATGAACAATGAAGCGCCTTCGCAACGATGGGCAAACTGGTATTCGGGTAAATGGCGGTTGTGGTATGCCGAATTAGCGTTCAACTATAACCGTACTTTCGGCGATCATGCATTTACCGGTTTGGCCATGGCCAACCTGAGCAAGAAATTTGATCCGGGCCTCCAGTTCAACCTGCCGCATGCTTACCAAACGCTTGTTACCCGTGTTACTTATGCCTACAAGGGTAAATACCTTGCCGAATTCAACATGGGCTATAATGGCTCTGAAAACTTTCCTGAAGAAAAAAGGTTCGCTTTCTTCCCCGCTTATTCGCTGGGCTGGGTAGCAACCAAAGAAGATTTCTGGCCTGAGAACGATTATGTTACTTTCCTGAAAGTAAGAGGTTCGCTGGGTAAGGTGGGTAATGATAAAGTGGGTGGCGAACGGTATATGTACCTGCCGGATGTATGGGCCTACAGCGGGGCGGTCATGAACGGATATTACTTCGGTCAGTATGGTGCTAACCGTAACAACGTACAGGCAGCTTATGAAAGCAGGTTAGGGAATAACAATGTTACCTGGGAAACCGCGCAAAAAGCGAATATCGGTTTTGAAGCCAGTTTATGGAAGGATAAGATCAACATCGTTTTCGATCACTTTTATGAACGCAGAAAAAATATCCTTTCTAAAAAAGGCACCGTGCCCGGTATTGTGGCGGCAACCCTGCCTTCCTACAATTTAGGTAAAGTAGATAATTGGGGGAATGAATTCGAGATCACTTACCGCGATAAAGCAGGACCGAACTTCAATTTCTGGATAAAAGGAAATATTGCCAATAACCAGAACAAGATCATTTTCCGTGATGAAGCAATTGTTCCCGGGCTTGAATACCAGTCTTTGACCGGCCGGCCAATAGGGCAGGGCAATTATTTACAGGCAGATGGTTTGTATACTTCGTGGGCCGAATTATATGAAGTAGACGCCAATAACGATCCTGTTTTATCAAGGCCTGTATTAGCACAGGGCCCCGATGGAAAGGCTTATAAAAATGCGGGCGGACAAAATGTTTACCAGAAAGACCTTTCTTTCGGCAATGTGCCCCTGCAACCCGGCGATATCAAAATAACCGATATCAACTACGACGGCGTTATCGATAACCGTGATTATAAAAGATCGGGTTATACCGGTATTCCCCGGGTTACGTATGGCATTTCGGCCGGTTTTAATTATAAAGGTTTCGATCTGTCGGTCTTGTTCCAGGGCGCTGCCGGTGTAGCGGCCAATCCAATGCCGGGCACCAACCTGCATTTCAACGGTACTACAGAGGCGTTGTTTGAGGTTGACTGGGCCCGGTTTACCCCTGAACGTTATGCCGCCGGCGAAAAGATCAGTTTCCCCATTGCGGCCTATAACCGCCAGGCATATCAAAACACTTTCTTCAATTTAAATACTTCTTACGTGCGTTTGAAGAACGTGGAGGTGGGTTACACCTTCCGGCGTGGCATGCTGGGTAAAGCGGGCCTTGGACATGTGCGCGTGTATGCCAATGGTTTCAACCTGCATACATGGAGCAAAAACAGGATCTGGGGTGATCCCGAAAATATGGGCTTTATGGGTTACCCGCTTACCCGCACCTACAACGCAGGTATCAATGTTGGATTTTAATTGTTGAACCGAAAAAGAAAAAACAATGAAACGAATATACATTCCTTTTTTGCTCCTGGCCGTGATCGTTACGGCCGGCACGATCACAGGTTGTAAAAAGGAGTTCCTCGAAAAACCAAAAGGCGGTGATGTAACCGTTGATACCATTTTTCACACACAACGGCAGGCGCAGTATGCTGTAGCGGATATGTATGGCTGGTGTGTGCCCACCGGTTTTACCATGAACAATTCCGCCGATAGCCGCGAAGATGTACTTACCGATCAGGTGCACCTGTTGCTTCCCGGCGCCGCCTGGGTGGCAGGTAATTTAAACTACCAGTATTATATAGCCGGTGGTATGGCGCCCACGTACAGTATCGACAGAGGGCCCATTACCCAGCGCGGCAATACCGGCGGTACCGCATTTTCATCATGGTATAAATCGATCAGGAAAGCAAATCTCGTACTGAAGAATATCGATAAGGTAACCGATGCGCCCGATGAATGGAAAAATGATGTAAAGGCACAGTCCCTGTTTTGCCGCGCAATGGCGCACTACAGCGCATTTCGTTTGTATGGCGGCATACCTATTGTATCGGATGTACTGGCAGGGGAGGGCAGGATCCTTATACCGCGTTCTTCCGTTCAGGCAGTAGTGGATACGCTTGTTGAATGGTGCGATATGGCTGCCGCTGTCTTACCTGCTGTAAGGCCAACGAACGACTATGGCAAAGTTACCAGTGTGGCCGCGCTGGCATTAAAAGCAAGGATCCTGTTGTATGCAGCAAGCCCGCTGTACAATACACCTGATAATATGAAAGCAGCTGTGGCCGGCGCGCGTTTCAATGACGAACGAGATACCGTGTTGTGTTACCCTTCCTATAGTAAAGATCGCTGGAAAAGAGCGGCCGATGCAGCCAAAGCGGTGATCGATGCCGCCTCTGCCGGCGGGGTGTATTTATACAATACCGGCAAACCGGCTACAGCTGTAAAAACAGATAACTATGCCGGTTTGGGCGATTACGAAGCGGTTTGCAACAACGTATTCGGAACAACCGGCGCCTATGGTAACCCTGAAATGATATTGGTGAACACCTATAACCAGAACGATCCTAACCGTAATGGCTGGGCCGACTGGGGCCGGTACAACTTCTCGAAAGTGCGGCAGATGGGTTGGGGTGCAAAAAACAACGTGCCTGTTGAGTTCCTGCAAATGTATGAGAAAAGAGATGGCACCAATTGGACGGCAACCGCTTCGGGAACCGATTTCAAAGCTTACTTCGAAGGGCTGAACCTCGATCCCCGGGCTTATTCGTCCATTGCATACGCCGGTCAGTGGTATAATAGCGGTAAATCATTTTTGCCATATTATAAAGCGGCAGCAGACGGAACCTATTCAAAAGGCGCGCTGGTTGATGATACCAATGCCGGCGATGGCACCGGCAGCGCGGTTGAATGCTCAAAGTTTGTTGCGCGTGTTGATAACAACAATGATAACCACTTTGCATGGCCCGTTTTCCGTTTGGCTGAATTTTACTTAAGCTATGCGGAAGCGTTGAATGAATTCGCCGGTCCCTCAGCCGAAGCGTTCCGGTATTTAAACCTCATCAGGCAAAGAGCGGGTATGCCCGACAAAGATGCTTCCATGCTGCCCGATCAGGCCGCTTTCAGAACCGCTATCCAGAACGAACGCTCGGTAGAGCTGGCGTTTGAAGATCACAGGTATAACGATCTGCACCGCTGGCTTACAGCGCACATTGTGTTGAACCAGGCTTTCCGTGGCTTTACTGTAACCGCATCAACAAACGGCGTTACGCCAAAACCAACCAACCCGTTCCTGAACTGGAGCCTTGTTTCCTATGGCTCAAGAACATTCCCGGTTAAATATTACTATGTGCCGTTCCCTTACTCCGAGATCAGTATGCGGTATTTGGGTAACGAAGGCTGGGATGGCCAAAACCCGGGATGGTAACAATGCTTGTGAACGAATAACCTGAAAAAAATGAATTGTAAAAATATAAAACTAATTGCCTGTCTGTTCCTGATCTCCGGTTACGCGGCAACGGCGCAAACAGCCGCCACCAGCCGGCAGGATACGATCACAGTGCCTGTGAAATCGCCGGTTACGATCATTGACCATGGAATAAGAAACGAACAAAGCTGGCGCAATACCGGCGCGGTGTTTACCATTACCGGTGAAGAACTGGCAAGAACAAACGCCGGCAATTTATTGAACACCTTACAGGGCAGAATACCGGGCCTTACGGTTGCCACCGGTTCCGGTGAGCCCGGTTATGATAATCCTGTTTTATACCTGCGCGGGCAAAGCAGCTGGAATGTAGCCGGTAATGCCATCGGTGTTTATCTCGATGGGTTCCAGGTTGAACTGAATGCACTGGCTGCCCTGTCGCCATTTGAAATTGAATCGGTGACCTTATTGAAAGATGCCGCGTCCCTGGCTATCTATGGTTTCGATGGCGGCGCCGGTATCTTAAGTGTTCGCACCAAAGAAGGCACCACAAACGGCAAAACAAAAATAGAGATCAACAGCAGGTATGGCAACCTGAGGCCGATAGCCATGCCGCAAGTAATGGATGCATACAGCTATGTTACTGCTTATAACAAAGCGTTACAGAACGATGGGTTACCCATTAAATATTATAATCCTGATTTTTACAGGGCCGGCGACGATCCTTTTCATCCCAATGTAAACTGGTATGATAAAGTGTTGACCAATAGTTCCGGCACACAGGACCATAGCCTGTCGTTCCGTGGCGGTAACAGCAAGGCCAGGTTTTTCGTGTTGGGTGGGTATACCGATTTCAGGGGCGCTTATAAAGATGCCGATGATATAGATATCGATTTTGGCACCAATGCCAGATACAGAAGGCTTAATCTGCGGGCAAATGTAAATGTGCAGTTGAATAAAAACCTGTCGGTAAAAGCAACGGTGTCGGGCATTACTGAAGACCGTTATACCCCGGCCGGCTTTACCGCTTCCTCGCTTTTCTCCAACCTGTTACGAATACCGGCCGCTGCATTTCCCGTAAAACATTTGAATGGCGTATGGGGAAACAGTGCGGTGTATAATTTTAACCCGGTACAATTATTAAGACAGAACGGTATTTACAGTTCGCATACAAGAAGCCTTGGCACCAACCTGAGCTTCAATCAAAAACTTGACGCCCTCGTTAAGGGATTGTCATTCCATGGCGGATTTTCTTTCACCAATTTATACATCGGTGTGTATGAAAAAAGGTTTACCGTGCCTTCGGTTGAAGTATCAAAAGATGCATATGACAACCCGGTGCTCGATGCCGGCGGCAAAGTGGTGTATAAAGTATTGGGTAATGTAAGCCAGGGTATTACCGATGGCGGTAACGTGCACTGGAACAGGAATACGCTGCAGGTAGGATTTAATTACGACCGCACCTTTGGCAAAAGCACTTTTACCGGGCTGTTACAGGCGAACCGTTCGAACTATGATCATGAAGGCCAGCTTTATTCAGTAGTAGAACAGGGATTACGCGGCGCCGTTACCTATGACTATGATCAAAAGTATATTGCCGATCTGTCGTTCTCTTATGCCGGTTCGGGCGATTTTGAGGAAGGGAACCGGTTTGGTTTGTTCCCTGCCATCGGCCTGGGCTGGGTAGCCAGCAATGAAGCGTTCCTGCAGCACAACAAGGTGATCAGCTTCCTGAAAGTAAGAGGTTCTTACGGAGTAACGGCCAGCACGAATGAAGACTTCCGTTTCTTATATGAACGCTGGGGTATTACCGGCAGCGGTATCATATTGGGAACTAACAATACCACGTATGGCGGCCGTTCCGAAGGCGCTTACCCCAATACCAGCTTTACCTGGGAAGAAAAAACAACCGCCAATATCGGTTTTGATGTAACGCTGTTAAAAAAGTTAACCGCTGCCATCGATGTATTCAGGGAAAAACGCACCGGTATCCTGGAAGCACCCGTAGGCGTACCTGCCTATACCGGGTTCGACCTCAGAAGCACCAATACCGGCGAAGCAATAAACAGGGGAGTGGAAGCGGCGCTGCAATACCGCGATAAAACAAGATCAAACCTTGAATATTATGCCGGCGCATTTTTCTCCTTTGCCCGCAATGAAATAACAAAAAGGGCCGAGGATGTACAACCTTATGATTATCTGTATCAGAAAGGGTACAGGATAAACCAGTTCAGGGCATTGCAGGGCGCCGGCTTTTACCAGGCAGCTGATTTCGATGCCAGCGGCAGCCTGATGCCCGGTGTTGTAAAATCAACCTACGGGCAGGTTCGTGCCGGCGATCTGAAATATGTTGATGTGAACAAAGACGGTATCATCAACGATTATGATAAAATGCCCCTGCAGTTTGCAAAGCTGCCTGAGATCACCCTGGGCTTTAACATAGGCCTGAAGTATAAAGGTTTCGATCTTGATGCATTCGTTCAGGCCGTAACCAACCGCACCGTTAGTTTGCTCGATGATGCTTTTGATTACACGCATCCTTTGGCCAACAATAATAACATCACGGTTTTCTCCAACAACCCCTGGACACCGGAAACCGCCGGTTCGGCAACCTCCCCAAGATTGTCAACGCTGGTGAACGACAATAATAACCAGCAGGCCGATTTCTGGCTGCGTAAAGGCGGCTTCATCAAATTACGGAGTGTTGAAATGGGCTATACGCTGCCGGCAAAAGGTTTCCTGAAAAAGCTCGATGTAATAAGGGTTTACCTGAGCGGCAACAATCTTATCAGCACAAAGATCGAAGGGCTGGAGCCGGAAAGGTTGTCAATGGGTTATCCGTTGATGCGGACAGTTACAGCCGGTGTTAAAGTAAAAATTTAGAACGATCATTTGAAACGTTACAGGATGAAAAAAAATATTTATATCATCATAGCAGTCGTTTTTTCGGCATTCAGTCTGGCTTCATGTAAGAAAGACTTCCTGGATGTGAAAAATATCCCGGCCGATATGCCGGTTGACCTCATCTATAAAAGATACGATTACAT